>NZ_KV792866.1:0-12535 GCF_001808335.1 Oligella sp. HMSC05A10
TACGCTTCGCTATCCGTGAGGGTGGTCGTACCGTCGGTGCTGGCGTTGTTGCTAAAATCGAGAAGTAATTCTCAAAAAAAATTACACAGTATCATTTAAATAAGATATAATGTGTGGTTCGGTAGTGTTCTATTCATAGAGCACTACCTTGCCTTAAACGGCAAAATACATATCTAGGGGTATAGCTCAATTGGCAGAGCGTCGGTCTCCAAAACCGAAGGTTGTAGGTTCGATTCCTACTGCCCCTGCCAAATACTTAAGTAACTGCAATAAGCGGTACTATTAAAATGTCAAACACAAATATAACAACCGTTTCCAACACTGGCGACAAGATCAAGATCACCCTTGCTGTACTGATTCTTGCGATTGGTATTTTTGCCTATTCCTATTTTTCGGACTTGGCAAGCTACGCACGCGTGGGTATTTTTGTCGGTAGTTTGGTACTCGCAGCGATTTTAGTTTGGCTTAGCGACTTAGGTAAGCGAGGCTTAGCTTTTGCTACCGGTTCATACAATGAGATGAAGCGTGTTGTATGGCCTAGTCGCAAGGAAGTTATTCAGATGACAGGCGTTGTTTTTGCCTTCGTCTTTGTGATGTCGATTTTTTTGTGGATTGCCGATAGCTTAATCGACTGGATTCTGTACGGTGTATTTCTAGGTTGGAAATAGGGAGAGTTGGTGAGTAAGCGTTGGTATGTTCTTCATGTCTTTTCAGGCATGGAGAAGAGAGTTCAGAAGTCCTTACAGGAAAGAATTGCCGAAGCTGGTTTGGATAGCTATTTCGGTCGTATCTTAGTTCCTTCTGAGGAAGTGATGGAGAGTCGCGCCGGTCACAAATCAATCTCCGAGCGTCGAATTTTCCCGGGCTATGTTTTTATCGAGATGGAATTAACTGATGAAACATGGCATTTAGTTAAGAGCACGAATCGTGTGACTGGCTTTTTGGGTGGTACGGGTAATCGTCCAACCCCGATTTCTGAAAAAGAAGTCAATAAAATTCTATTCCAAATTGAGGAAGGTGGTGAGAAGCCACGTCCTAAGGTATTATTCGAAGTTGGTGAGATGCTACGTGTCAAGGAGGGTCCATTTGCGGACTTTAATGGTACGGTAGAAGCTGTCAACTACGAACGCAGCAAGGTCCAGGTTAATGTCACGATTTTTGGACGCATTACCCCGGTCGAGCTGGATTTTAGTCAGGTAGAAAAGGCTTAATCCGCTTTATCTGCAGATTAAGCCGTTACTATTTTTTATTAACATATGGGGAGCTTTTAATTAAGCGCCTGCACCCATTAGGAGTATCAAATGGCAAAGAAAATTGCCGGCTTTATTAAGCTACAAGTGCCCGCCGGTAAGGCAAACCCGGCGCCGCCGATTGGTCCAGCATTGGGTCAACGCGGTCTTAACATCATGGAATTCTGTAAAGCTTTTAATGCTCAAACTCAGGGCATGGAGCCAGGTTTACCGATTCCAGTGGTGATTACTGCATACGCAGACAAATCATTCACTTTCATCATGAAAACTCCACCTGCAACTATTCTTATCAAGAAAGCTGCCGGTGTTCAAAAGGGTTCTGCACGTCCTAACCTAAATAAAGTAGGTAAATTAAACCGTGCACAGTTGGAAGAAATTGCTAAAACTAAAGAACCGGATCTTACTGCAGCTGACTTAGACGCCGCTGTTCGTACTATTGCCGGTAGCGCCCGTAGTATGGGTATTGAAGTTGAGGGTGTGAACTAATGGCTAAAGTATCTAAGCGTTTACGCGCTCTCCGTGAAAAGTTTGATAGCGAAAAATTATACACTTTAGACGAAGCATTAGCGCTAGTTAAAGAAACAGCGACTGCTAAATTTGATGAGTCTATTGATGTGGCTATTCAATTAGGTATCGACCCTAAGAAATCTGACCAATTAGTTCGTGGCTCCGTCGTTTTACCTGCGGGTACGGGTAAGTCTGTACGTGTTGCCGTGTTCACTCAAGGTGATAATGCTGAAGCTGCTAAAGCCGCTGGTGCTGACGTTGTCGGTATGGAGGATTTGGCTGATGCGGTTAAGGCTGGTAACTTGGATTTTGATATCGTGATCGCTTCTCCTGATGCGATGCGCATTGTGGGTGCTTTAGGTCAAATCCTTGGTCCACGTGGCTTAATGCCTAACCCTAAAGTGGGTACAGTAACACCGGATGTAGCGACTGCAGTTAAAAATGCTAAAGCTGGTCAGGTTCAGTATCGTACTGACAAGTCCGGTATCATCCACAGTACCATTGGTCGTGCTTCATTTGAAGTCGATCAGTTAAAACAAAATTTAGCCGCTTTAGTAGATGCTTTAAATAAAGCGCGCCCCGCTTCTGCTAAGGGTGTTTATCTACGTAAAGCCTCCATTTCATCCACAATGGGTGGTGGAGCAAAGGTTGAGGTTGCTACTTTAGCAACAGCAGCCGCTAAGTAAAGAACTTTGGGCTGCGCCTCTAGGCGATTTAATCACATTGAATCACTTAGGGCGCTGCTGTCAAAGACCGCTGGAGTTTTTAAGCTCATATAGTTAAAAACTTAAAACTTATCCAGCGTAGACGGCGTCCCAACGGAAGAATTCAATTAGAACTCTGCCCTGGTACGCCGCATATGGTTGACGCAACGGGATTTTCCCACCGCGTCATTTAGATGGAGTAATCAAACCGTGAGTCTCAATCGTAATGAGAAAGCTGCCGTAATTGAAGAGGTTTCTGGCCAACTGGCTGAAGCTCAATCAATGGTAGTAGCTGAGTATCGTGGTATTGATGTCGGCTCTATCACCGTATTGCGCAAAACTGCACGTGAAAATGGTGTTTACCTACGTGTATTGAAAAACACTTTAGTTCGTCGTTCAGTTGCTGATACACCGTTTGAGGGTATCTCTGAGCAATTGACTGGTCCACTACTTTACGCAATTAGTAGTGATCCGGTGGCGGCTGCTAAGGTATTGTCCGATTTCGCCAAAACCAACGACAAGATCGTACTGAAAGCCGGTGCTTTACCGGGTAGCGTACTTGATGTTGAAGGTGTTAAGGCCTTAGCTAAAATGCCTTCTCGTGAAGAGCTATTGGCTAAACTATTGGGTACAATGCAAGCACCTGTTGCGAAGTTTGTGCGTACGCTTAACGAGGTTCCGTCTAAATTCGTTCGCGGCTTGGCTGCGGTACGTGATCAAAAAGAGTCTGCTTAATTTATTAGTAGACTGTGTGTTGACACGTAATAGATTTTTGGAAATTCGTCGATAGAATCGATAACAAAACCAGGCAAATATATTTTTTAATTTTTGGAGTTCAAAATGGCTTTATCAAAAGCAGATATCTTAGAAGCAATTGCTAACATGAGCGTGTTAGAGTTGTCTGAGTTAATTACTGAAATGGAAGAAAAATTCGGCGTATCAGCTGCTGCCGCTGCAGTTGCTGTTGCTGCTCCTGCTGCAGGCGGTGACGCCGGCGCTGCAGGTGGTGCTGAGCAAACTGAATTCACAGTATTCTTAGCTGACGTTGGTTCTTCTAAAGTTAACGTAATTAAAGCAGTGCGCGAAATCACTGGTTTAGGCTTAAAAGAAGCTAAAGACTTAGTTGATAACGCACCTAAAGAAATTAAAGAAGGCTTAGACAAGGCTGCTGCTGAAGAAGCACAGAAGAAACTTGAAGAAGCCGGTGCTAAAGTAGAACTTAAGTAGTTCCTGCTTTTAAACACCCGGAGTAGTTTTTGCTATCTCCGGGTTTTTGTGTTTTCACGAAAAACGGCCTCTAACCAGAAGAAGACGTACAATAGCATCAACTTCACTTATAATTTAGCTAGTTTATGTAGGGACTTTTCCGAGTGCCTCACACTTTACACTAAATTACACCCTGATGACAAGATGTGCGCACAGAGACGTTTTTCTTGAAGTCGCAAAACCCTCTTGATTACAAACGACTAGTAATCAGCTAACCATCTCGAGTTGGAGTGCTCATGCCTTACTCGTATACTGAACGTAAACGTATTCGTAAGAGCTTCGCTAAGCGCGAAGACATTCAAAAAGTACCAAACCTTCTAGGAACACAGCTCAATTCATATGATTTGTTTTTGCAGCAAAACGTTCACCATAGCCAACGCAAGGATGAAGGTCTACATGCCGCTTTTACCGGTATTTTCCCCATTGAAAGCAATAACGGTTTCGCTCGTTTAGAGTTTGAAAGTTATCGCTTAGAAGCCCCCGTATTTGACGTAAAAGAATGTCAATTACGTGGCTTAACCTATTGCTCCCAGTTGTATGCCACGATCAATTTAGTCATTATGGATCGTGATGCGAGCAAGCCAACGGTTAAAGAAGTTAGAAAGCAAGAAGTATTCATGGGTGAAATCCCCTTAATGACTGACACCGGTTCATTTATTATTAATGGTACCGAGCGTGTTATCGTGTCTCAGTTACACCGTTCACCCGGTGTGTTCTTTGAGCATGACCGCGGTAAGAACCAAAGTTCCGGTAAGTTAATCTTCTCAGCGCGCGTTATTCCTTATCGTGGTTCATGGCTAGACTTTGAGTTCGATGCTAAGGACAATTTATTCTTCCGTATCGACCGTCGTCGTAAAATGCCGGTGACCACGTTGTTAAAAGCCATTGGCATGAGCTCAGAGCAAATTCTGGCTGAGTTCTTTGATTTCGATAAATTCGATCTCAAAGAAAGTGGCGCTTTAATGGATTTTATTCCTGAGCGTTGGCGCGGTGAAACGGCGCCATTCGACTTAGTCGATAAGGCGGGTAATGTCTTAGTTGAGGCAGATAAGCGTATTACTGTTAGACATCTACGCCAGTTTGCGGACGCCAATATGGACGAGATTTTGGTCAATGATGAGTTTTTAGTTGGTCGTTTCTTGGCTAAAAATATCATTGATCCCGAAACAGGTGAGGTCTTAGCCGAGGCTAATGCTGAAATCTCTGAATCTTTACTCACTGCCTTACGTGCGGCTGGTATCAAAGTGCTTGAGACCCTGTATGTCAACGAATTGGAAAAGGGTCCTTATATTTCTACCACGTTGAGCACTGATGACACGCTGGATGCCAATGCGGCGCGGATTGCGATTTATCGTATGATGCGTCCAGGTGAGCCACCAACCGAAGAGGCGGTTGAGGCCCTATTTGAGCGCTTATTCTATAGCGAAGACAGCTATGATTTATCACGCGTCGGTCGTATGAAGGTAAATAGCCGCCTCCATGGCATTGATAGTGCTGAGGGCGCCCTAACACTCACCGATGACGATATTTTACAAACCATTAAGATTCTCGTTGATTTACGTAATGGTAAAGGCGAGATTGATGATATTGACCACTTAGGTAATCGCCGCGTACGTTGCGTGGGTGAGTTGGCTGAAAATCAGTTCCGCGCTGGTTTAGTGCGGGTTGAGCGTGCGGTTAAGGAACGTTTGGGTTCGGCAGAATCTGACAACTTGATGCCAAATGACCTTATTAACTCTAAGCCTATCTCAGCGGCGGTTAAGGAGTTCTTTGGTTCTAATCAGTTGTCGCAGTTTATGGATCAGACCAACCCCTTATCGGAAATTACCCATAAGCGCCGTGTGTCTGCTTTAGGTCAGGGTGGTTTAACCCGTGAACGTGCTGGTTTTGAGGTGCGTGACGTACATCCTACGCACTATGGCCGCGTATGTCCGATTGAGACGCCTGAAGGTCCTAACATTGGTCTAATCAACTCGATGGCATTGTATGCCCGTTTAAATAACTTCGGTTTTTTAGAAACACCGTATCGTAAGGTTGAAAACTGCCGCGTAACAGACGAAATCGAGTATTTATCTGCGATTAAAGAGTCTAATTACGTGATTGCGCAGGCAAACGCTGAGTTAGATGAAGACGGTAAGTTTATTGATGATCTGATTGCGTGTCGCGAAAACGGTGAAACCATTATGACGGCGCCGGAAAATGTCCAGTATATGGACGTGGCACCATCGCAAATTGTGTCCGTTGCTGCTTCATTAATTCCTTTCTTAGAGCATGATGATGCGAACCGTGCCTTGATGGGTGCTAACATGCAGCGTCAGGCAGTGCCTTGCCTGAAGCCTGAGAAGCCTTTGGTGGGTACGGGTCTTGAGCGTATTGTGGCGCTTGACTCCGGTACTACGGTACAAGCGAAACGTGGTGGTGTGGTTGATCACGTGGATGCACAGCGTATCGTGATTCGTGTGCATGACGAGGAGGCGCAAGCCGGTGAGGTTGGGGTGGATATTTACAATCTCACAAAATACACGCGTTCGAACCAAAATACCAATATCAACCAGCGCACTACGGTTAAACGCGGTGATGTGGTTGCGGCCGGTGATGTATTGGCAGATGGTGCTTCAACTGACTTAGGTGAATTAGCCTTAGGTCAAAATATGTTGATCGCCTTTATGCCATGGCACGGTTACAACTTTGAGGACTCAATCTTAATTTCTGAAAAGGTGGTTTCTGAAGATCGTTATACCTCCATCCATATTGAGGAATTGACGGTAGTGGCTCGTCAAACCAAGCTGGGTGATGAGTCGATTACACGCGATATTTCTAATGTGCCTGAAGTGCAGTTAAACCGTTTAGATGACTCCGGTATGATTCATATCGGTGCCGAGGTTCGTGCCGATGATATTCTGGTTGGTAAGGTAACGCCTAAATCAGAAACGCCGTTAACGCCTGAAGAGCGTTTATTACGTCAGATTTTTGGTGAAAAAGCCGCTGATGTTAAGGATACCTCTTTGCGTGTACCTTCCGGTATGAATGGTACGGTGATTGATGTACAGGTATTGACAGCCAAAGGTGAAAAGCCGGATGCACGTGCACAATCCATTATTGACGCAGAATTAGAGCGTTATCGTATTGACTTAGATGACCGTTTCCGTATTACACAAAATGATATTTTTGACCGTCTACAAAAAATCTTAGTGGGTCAGGTGGTTAATGGCGGTCCGCAAGGTCTTAAAAAGGGTAGCGCACTAAGCGCAGATTACTTAGAAAATCTGGATCCTAATTTCTGGTTTGATATTCGCTTAGCAGATGAGGATACCCAAGCCACGCTTGAACACGCCAAAGAGTCACTCGACTTTGAACGCGCTGAAATCGAGCGCATGTACGATGAGAAGCGTAAGAAATTAACTCAGGGTGATGAGTTACCGCCAGGCGTCTTGAAGATGGTCAAGGTGTACTTAGCGGTTAAGCGTCGTTTACAGCCTGGTGATAAGATGGCCGGTCGTCACGGTAACAAGGGTGTGGTTTCTCACATCGTACCTGTAGAAGATATGCCGTATATGGCGGATGGTACGCCGGTTGATATTGTACTAAACCCGCTTGGTGTGCCTTCACGTATGAATATCGGACAGATTCTTGAAGTGCATTTAGGTTGGGCAGCCAAGGGTATCGGTCAGCGTATTGATGAAATGCTTGTCGGTGAGCGTAGCAAGCAGGTGAGCGATATTCGCGCCTATCTTGAAAAGGTGTATAACGACGTTGGTAGAAAGGAAAAATTAGATAGCTTGTCCGATGAGGAAGTTATCGAAATGGCGCACAATCTACGTGACGGTTTACCGTTAGCAACACCGGTGTTTGACGGTGCGGTTGAGGCGGAAATTCAGCATATGCTGAAGCTAGCCTATCCGGATGAGATTAAAGAGCGTTTAGGTCTGACTGAAACACGTACACAAGTGAATCTGATTGACGGTCGTACAGGTGAGCCATTTGATCGTCCAGTCACGGTAGGCTATATGCACTATCTGAAACTGCATCACTTAGTGGATGATAAGATGCACGCCCGTTCTATTGGTCCATACTCACTGGTGACTCAGCAGCCATTAGGTGGTAAGGCGCAGTTCGGTGGTCAGCGTTTTGGTGAGATGGAGGTGTGGGCACTTGAAGCTTACGGCGCTGCCTATACGCTACAAGAAATGTTAACCGTTAAGTCGGATGATATTGCAGGTCGTACGAAGGTTCACGAAAACATCGTCAAGGGCGAGCATTCAATTGATGCGGGTATGCCTGAGTCCTTCAACGTCTTGGTTAAAGAAATTCGATCACTGGCTCTCAATATGGAGCTGGAGGGTAAAAAATAATGAATGGTTTATTAAGTCTATATAAGCAAATTGCCCCTGATGAGCAGTTTGATGCAATTAAAATTGGTATCGCTTCACCGGAAAAGATCCGTTCGTGGTCTTACGGTGAGGTGCGTAAGGCTGAAACCATCAACTACCGCACCATTAAGCCGGAGCGTGACGGTCTGTTTTGTGCCAAGATTTTCGGCCCGACCAAAGACTATGAGTGTTTGTGCGGTAAGTATAAGCGCTTAAAGCATCGCGGCATTATTTGTGAAAAGTGTGGCGTGGAAGTAACTGCGGCCAAAGTACGTCGTGAGCGTATGGGGCATATTGAACTAGCCAGTCCCGTTGCCCATATTTGGTTCTTAAAAAGCCTGCCTTCTCGTTTAGGTATGGTGCTTGATATGACCTTGCGTGATATTGAGCGCGTCTTATACTTTGAGGCCATGTGCGTGATTGAGCCAGGCATGACGCCGTTACAGCGCGGTCAAATCATGACCGAAGAGGAGTACAACAATAAGGTCGATGAGTACGGTGATGAGTTCGTTGCGCTGATGGGCGCTGAGGCCATCCGCGAGTTATTGCGTACGCTAGATATCGATAAAGAAGCGGAAACCTTACGCGAAGAGCTTAAAATAACGACCTCTGAAGCTAAGCTTAAGAAAATTTCCAAACGTCTTAAAGTGGTTGAGGGCTTCCAAAAATCGGGGATTAAGCCTGAGTGGATGATTCTTGAGGTGTTACCTGTGCTGCCACCGGATTTACGTCCTTTGGTACCGCTTGATGGTGGCCGTTTCGCGACTTCGGATCTGAACGATTTATACCGTCGCGTCATCAACCGTAATAACCGTTTGAAGCGTCTGATTGAGTCTTATGCGCCTGATATTATCGTACGCAATGAAAAGCGTATGTTGCAGGAAGCGGTTGACTCGTTGATGGATAATGGTCGTCGCGGTAAGGCCATGACGGGTCAGAATAAGCGTCAATTAAAGTCACTTGCCGATATGATTAAGGGTAAGGGCGGTCGCTTCCGTCAGAACCTGTTAGGTAAGCGTGTGGATTACTCCGGTCGTTCGGTGATTGTGGTCGGTCCGCAGCTTAAACTACATCAATGTGGTTTACCGAAATTGATGGCGCTAGAGCTCTTTAAGCCATTTATTTTCCACCGTTTAGTGGCGATGGATTTAGTGGCAACGACAAAAGCAGCCAAGCGCTTAGTGGAGGCTCAAGAGCCGGTTGTTTGGGATATTCTTGAGGAAGTGATTCGTGAGCACCCGGTACTATTAAACCGTGCGCCAACGCTTCACCGTCTTGGTATTCAGGCCTTTGAACCGGTACTGATTGAGGGTAAAGCGATTCAATTGCACCCGCTAGTGTGTGCGGCCTTTAACGCGGACTTTGACGGTGACCAAATGGCGGTACACGTGCCCTTATCGATTGAAGCACAGGTAGAATCGCGTACCTTGATGTTAGCGTCTAATAACATCTTATTCCCAGCCAGTGGTGAGCCTTCGATCGTACCTTCTCAAGATATTGTGTTAGGTCTTTACTACACCACTCGTTCACGTATTAACGGTAAGGGTGAGGGTAGCTTCTTTGCTGACCTGAATGAATTGCATCGTGCCTACAATACCGGTGCGGTTGAATTACAAAGCCGTATTACGGTGCGCTTAAATGAGTGGGTTAAGGATGCAAACGGTGAGTTCCAGCCGCAATTAAAACGTGTTGAAACTACGGTTGGTCGTGCTTTGCTGTCTGAAATTTTACCTAAGGGTCTGCCGTTTAGTGTTATCGACAAAGCGCTGACTAAAAAGGAAATTTCTAATTTGGTGAGCCAAGCTTATCGTCGTTGTGGTCTGCGAGAAACCGTTATTTTTGCCGATAAACTGATGCAGTCCGGTTTCAGTTTAGCGACTAAAGCGGGTATCTCCATTGCAGTGGACGATATGCTAGTGCCTGCTGCTAAAGTCGATATCTTGGCGCAAGCCTCTGAAGAGGTTAAAGCCATTGATAAACAGCACTCATCCGGTTTGGTAACAACCCAAGAGCGTTATAACAACGTGGTTGATATTTGGGGTAAAGCCACTGAGCGCGTCACGAAGGTGATGATGGAGCAATTAGCCACTGAAAAAGTGCTGAATCGCTTTGATGAAGAGGTGGACCAAGAGTCATTTAACTCCATTTATATGATGGCTGACTCCGGTGCTCGAGGTTCGGCGACGCAGATTCGTCAGTTAGCGGGTATGCGAGGCTTGATGGCTAAGCCGGACGGTTCAATTATTGAAACGCCGATTACTGCAAACTTCCGTGAGGGTCTGAACGTACTTCAGTACTTTATTTCAACCCACGGTGCGCGTAAGGGTCTGGCCGATACAGCGTTAAAAACTGCGAACTCAGGTTACTTAACTCGTCGTCTTGTTGACGTGACTCAAGACTTGGTGATTATTGAGGACGATTGTGGTACCACCAATGGCTATATGATCAAAGCCAAGGTTGAGGGCGGTGAAATTATCGAACCTTTACGCGATCGCGTCTTAGGTCGTGTCGCTGCCGCTGATATTATTAATCCAGATACGCAAGAGACAGTGATCACAGCTGGCACCATGCTAGATGAGGATGCGGTTGAGTTAATTGATAAACTCGGCATTGACGAGGTTAAGATTCGCACGCCATTGACATGTGAAACACGTCATGGTTTATGTGCTCAATGTTATGGTCGCGATTTAGGTCGCGGTACACTAGTGAACCGTGGTGAGGCAGTGGGTGTGATTGCTGCTCAATCTATTGGTGAGCCGGGTACTCAGTTAACCATGCGTACCTTCCACATCGGTGGTGCGGCCTCACGTACTGCCAGCGTGTCTAGCGTTGAGACGAAGTCTAACGGTAAGGTGGCTTTCTTGGCCTCGATGCGTTATGTGACCAATAGCAAAGGCGAACGTATTGCGATCTCTAATAACGGTGAGCTATTAATTGTTGATCCGACGACTGAACGTGAACGTGAGCGTCATCGTGTACCTTATGGTGCGACGGTGATGGTTGGTGACGGTGATGAGGTAAAAGCAGGCGCTAAATTAGCTACTTGGGATCCATTAACTCGTCCGATTGTGTCTGAGTATGCGGGTCAGGTGAAATTCGATAATATCGAAGAGGGCGTGAACGTAGCCCAGCAAACTGACGAAGTGACCGGTTTATCGACCTTAGTCGTGATTACACCTAAGCGTGCTACACGTGCCAATGTACGTCCGCAGATCAAGATGTTGGATGAGAAAGGTGAGGAGCTTAAAATCCTCGGTCCAAACAATACCAGCCATAGCGTAGCGATTAGCTTCCCGGTCGGTGCCTTGATTCGAGTACGTGATGGCCAGGAGATCGGTGTGGGTGAGATCGTGGCTCGTATCCCTGTGGATTCTCAGAAAACCCGTGATATTACCGGGGGTCTACCACGTGTGGTTGAGCTATTTGAAGCCCGTTCACCTAAGGATGCCGGTATTCTTGCTGATGTTTCCGGGGTGGTTTCCTTTGGTAAGGACACTAAAGGTAAGCAGCGTTTAGTGATTACTGATACCGATGGTCAGCCGCATGAATTCTTGATTCCTAAGGAAAAGCATATTCAGGTACAAAATGGTCGTGTGGTTCACCAAGGTGAGTTAATTGTTGACGGTCCTGCTGATCCGCATGATATTCTGCGCCTCAAAGGTATTGAGATGCTTGCTCAGTACATTATTGATGAGGTACAAGAGGTTTATCGCTTACAGGGTGTGAAGATCAACGATAAGCATATTGAAGTGATTGTGCGTCAGATGCTACGTCGTGTGGTGGTTGAGGATGCTGGGGATACTAGCTTTATTCCGGGTGAACAGGTGGAGCGTTCTGCCTTACTTGATGAAAACGATCGGGTTCAGGCTGAAGGCGGTCAACCGGCGACTTACCAGAACGTTCTCTTGGGTATTACCAAGGCGTCGCTATCGACCGATTCCTTCATCTCTGCTGCTTCCTTCCAGGAAACAACACGCGTTCTGACTGAAGCTGCGGTGATGGGTAAACGTGACGAGTTACGTGGTCTAAAAGAAAACGTGATTGTGGGTCGCTTGATTCCTGCCGGTACCGGTTTAGCTTATCACTTAGCACGTCATAAGAAGATCGACAGTCGTAGTGGCTTTGAGCACAGCAGTTCTACTGAACAAGAAAACCCCTTTATTGATCCGGTTTCTCTTGAAAGTGCCTTAGGTGCGACTGCAGAAGCAGTGACGACTGAGCTAGATAGCAGCAAAGAGTCAGGCCCTACTGAAGAGTAAGCTGACAAGCCATACCCTAGCTGTGAAGACTATTCTTAGATAGCCAGTAGCAGCTGGGTTCACTCATAAAAATAGCCGTTATTTACAATATAACGGCTATTTTTAGATCATGTGGTGGATTTTAAATCTGCCATCTGTCTATAGGCAATTTGAGACTTTTGCATAAAAGCAGTTAAATA
>NZ_KV792867.1:0-14023 GCF_001808335.1 Oligella sp. HMSC05A10
GAAGTTTGAGGGGTTATTGCAAAGGTCTCAAAGTAGGAGGAGCAACCACAATGACCACAACTCCTCAAACATCCAAACTATCCAACTTGCGATCATTGCCATTTGCACTAAGCCCTTTGAAATACTAGGCTGCAATTGGAATAACGTTCTGCTACCTTAATTAGCACAAGCAGCACGACATAGCTACTAAGTTTGCCGCTAAACCCTATTCAACCATCCTCAGACCACAGCAGATGTATCTGCCTAGCTCACAGGCATTACGCTCGCCTATGATGCGTAGATCCGCCAGCATTCACTTGAGCTAATTTTAGCAACGCGATCATGACGTTTTGATTAAAAATGCATCACAAAAAGTCTGAACACAATTGCAACTACGCCTCATCGGTAGCGGGTAGCACCCGACTCCATACCTCCTGAGATAATTCCTTAAGCGCTTCTTCTGAGCTTTGCATAGACCAACTACCGTCCGCCGAAAGATTTAACACATGGGTATGATGGCTTAATAAGGTACTGCGATGGCCTACACTGATGAGACGCATATGCGGCAAGCGCTGGCGGATCAGTTGATACATAGCGTACTCTAATCCCTCATCCATCGCTGAGGTCGCTTCATCTAAAAAGGCCACGCTCGGTTTGGTCAATAACATACGACCAAAGGCAACACGCTGCTGCTCACCCAAGGATAAGATATGCATCCAATGATTTTCTTCATCGATACGATGCACTAAATGGCCAAGACTCACTAACTCCAACACCTTAATCGCCTCTTCACGGGCATTGTCCGGTGCGTGGAATGGATAATAAAGCACATCAATTAAATGCCCCTCAGGCAGGTAAGGCTTTTGAGATAGGAACAAGGCCTCATCCTTGGGGCATGTAATACGACCCTCGGCATAGGGCCATAAACCCGCCACCGTTCGTAAAATCGTGGTCTTACCCGAACCAGAAGGACCGCGGATTAATAAGGCATCGCCGGCCTGCACCTGCAGATCTAAATCCCTCACCAACACACGGCCATTGGGGGTACTGATGGTGACCTGCTGTAAATCCACCTCATCGGCCTGTTGTCGCACCTCGGGATGCGGTAACTCCTCTGCCTTATCGATGGCGCCCATAAACTCTGTCAAACGATCTAATACCGCTTTGAACCCGGCAAACTCATCATAGGCGGTACGGAAAAACGACAAGCTATCTTGCAAACTGCTAAAGGCCTGCGCCGTTTGAATCATGCCACCAAGGGTCAATTGCCCAGAGAAAAAACGCGGCGCCTGTAATATAAAGGGGAAAATCACCGCCACTTGCGAGACGATAAAGTTAAAGCCCTGAAACTTTAAAGAACGGTGCACAATCCCCCACACATTTTCAATCACTGCCTTAAAGCGCTGGTTTAACTTAAAACCCTCTACCCGCTCACCGCCATAAAAAGCTACACTTTCCGCATACTCACGCAGCCGGATTAGGGAGTAACGATAGTTTGCATTAAGCCGCTCATCCAAAAAGTTTAAACGGATCAAAGGGCGACCGATTTTAAAGGCAAATACCGTGGCAATCAAAACATAAATAAAGAGTATAAACACAATCCCGCGCGGAATCTCTACGCCAAACAGTGCCAAAGGACCGGATAGATTCCATAAAATCACCGTAAACGCCACCACCGACACCATATTGGTAATCAGCCCTAGGGTTAGGCTTAAGGAGACGCTGACAAAGCTTGCCACATCCTGCTGAATCCGTTGATCAGGGTTATCTACTTGCTGCTTTAAAAAAAACAGGCGGTAGTAGTTTTTATTGCGCAGCCACTGATTCAGTACCCGCTCGTTAAGATCCTCACGCCAACGAATGGTAAAAGCCTGCTGCATATAAAAGGCCGTGAGCGAGCGGAAAATATGAATAATCGCAAGCACCGCAAAGACCATCACCTGAATCCAGAAGGTGGACTCGTCCTTTTCCTGCAAAGCGGTATACATGCTGTTATACCAGTTAGAAAACAGCACGCTGAGACGCACACCAAATAAGCTTAAAAAGAGGATCAGCGCAAAATTTAAAGCAGCGATGGGATTTTTTAGTGGATTAAAATAAGTTTTGGCTATATGCCAAAACTGTGCTGCCCAACGGGTCGTGCGCACTAAGATAAAACCTACTAAAAACAACAACACCAGCGAGCAAACAAAGGCAATGCCGACCCACTGCATACTCGCAACCAACTCTTTATACCAATCCATAACGTCCTTCTGTGAGCTAATTTCCTGCTCTGCTTTGATTTTAATTTAATCAGTGCAATTAAAAATTCTAACGCATTTAAGACACATTACGTCCCTAAACGTTAGAATTAGACAATGTCTTTTTGTTTTCTATTATCAGGTTTTAAATTGTAATGACTCACGCTAACTGCTTACGTAAGCAGGCATTAGAAGCCTTAATTTTATCCGACCCCTGCGCTAAAGTAACTGCTGTTGAAGCAATTAATTTAGATGGGGATTATGTCATTGATCTGAACGCCGACTATCATGAGATTGCCGAGCGTGCCACTATCCCCGGGCGCCCTAGCAAGCCCGAATTAGTCGATCCCAAGGCGGTTGGCATGCGCTCAGTACACACGGAGGAGGGTCGCGCCACCCTACTGCATGCGATTGCCCATATTGAATTTAATGCCATTAACCTCCATTTAGACATTGTTTGGCGCTTTCCTCAGCAATCTGAGCAATTTTATCTAGATTGGCTAGCTGTGGCTAAAGAGGAGGCCAAGCACTTTCGTTTATTACGCCAACGTTTAGCGGCCATGGGTTACGATTATGGTGCGTATACTGCGCACAATGGTCTTTGGGATATGGCTGAAAAAACCAAAGGTGATTTATTAGCCCGTTTAGCCCTGGTGCCGCGTACACTTGAGGCCCGCGGCTTAGATGTCACGCCCGGTATTCAGCAGCGTCTAGCCCAGGTAGGTGATAGCAATAGCGTCGCCATCCTCGATATTATTTTAAATGAGGAGGTGGGGCATGTCGCGATAGGCAATCGTTGGTATTTAGCCGAATGTGAGGCACTGGATTTAGATCCTATTGAGGTCTATGCCAATTTGCTTAAGCAGTATGGCGTGGCCAATCCCAAAGGCCCCTTTAATAAATCCGCACGTCAATTAGCCGGTTTTAGTGATAAGGAACTGGCTTGGTTAGAATCTTTAGAGCAAGACCGCCGCCAATCACCGCAACAAAGTAAGCATTAATTTAGGATAGATGATGAATCAAGCACAAACACAGTCAAAACATGCCCTCGTACTCGGGGCCGGTATTATCGGTTTATGTAGTGCTTATTACTTACAGCAAGCCGGCTATCAGGTCAGTGTGATTGAGCAAGAGCCGGAAGTCGGCAGGCAGACCTCCTATGCTAACGGCGCCCAACTCTCCTATAGTTATGTGGCACCCTTGGCCGCTCCCGGCGTTCTGAGTCAAGTGCCTAAATGGCTACTGGATCCTGATGCGCCCATGCGCTTAAAGCCCTCACTTAACCCGGCAGATATCTGTTGGGGTATTCATTTTGCTAGGGCTTGCAACGCCGCACAAAGTCGCCAAACAACCCAAGAGCTGCTCAGTCTATCTTTTTTTAGTCGTGACTTATATCATGCGCTGTTCGAGGAAATACAGGACGTGGATTTTGATCGACCCGGCAAGTTAGTGGTTCATCGTGAGCATGCGCATTTCCAAACAGCGGTTAAGCAATTGGAAATCCAGCGCGCCCTGGGTTGTGAGCAATATGCCCTATCGACCGAAGAGTGCATTGAGAAAGAGCCGGCATTAGCACCACACCGCGCAGACATTGTGGGCGGTATTTGGACGCCCAGTGAGGAGGTAGTCGATAGCTATAAACTCTGCCTAGCCTTACGAAAAAATCTGCAGCAAAAAGGCGTGACGTTTTTATTAAATCAGCGGGTTCAAGCCCTTGTACCGACACAGGCTCATCCTACCGCGGCGCAAACGGTGGAGGTACTCCTAGACAATGGCTCACGGCTCAATGCCGATGCGATCGTGGTGGCCTTAGGCTCATTTGCCAATGAGTTATTAAGACCGCTACGCATCAATATCCCGGTCGCACCACTTAAAGGCTATAGCCTAACGCTCCAGATCACAGACAAAAAGCAAGCGCCCTATGTCAGCATTACAGATTATGAACGCAAGGTAGTTTATGCCCGCATCGGTGAGCGCCTACGCATTGCTGGCATGGCGGATAGAGTGGGCTTAGATCGCTCACTTGATGGCCGCCGTCTTCGCACCCTAATTAATGAGGCTAAGAAGCTTTTCCCGGGGGCGGGTGATTTGGAGCATGCTGAGCAATGGGCTGGCTTACGCCCCGCCACACCTAAGGGTAAGCCCATTATTGATAAAACGCCCTATGCCAATCTCTGGTTAAATGTCGGTCATGGTGCATTGGGTCTCACCCTTGCCACCGGCTCTGGCAAGCTCTTGGCTGAATTAGTGAGTGCACAAGCTAGTACCATTGCCCCGGCAGCGTTTAGACTCGATCAAGCATAAGGAATCATCGTGATGTTAAAAAATGCCCTCTTAAGTGTTGTGATTTTTGCGGCCGTGCTGATTGCACTCACCTTTGGTGAAAATGTTTTCAGCGCCTTTGCCAGCTGGGTTTATGAGCTGACTGGGATAGCGATTATCAATCTTAGCTCTATCTATCATAGTCTCAAAGGCTATGTGATGCAGGATCCCATTAAAATCGCGCTCGCTCTGATTATCACCTTGATCATCAGCTTCTGGCTCTTTAAAAATAATAATGCCAAGCTAAAAGAAAAAGGCACACCGCGCAAATTAGCCATAGTGCTTGCCATCTTTTTAGGCTGGCTAGGGGTACATCGCTTTTATTTAAATCAAATCCTTAGTGGCCTGCTATACTTAATTATCTCGCAGCTCTTTTTACCACTTTCCGTCGTCCTCAGTTTGATTGATGCGATTCGCTATGTGTCCATGGATGATCATAGCTTTGAACAACGCTTTAAGCCTTAATTTATTTTTTTAAGGAATACGCTTATGTCTACCGACGATACCATCCATTTTACCCTCAACGATATTAGTATCGGTGCCGAGCAGTTTGATTCGCAAGCGCTACTAAAAGCGTGGTCATGGTTAGTCCCAGCACAGCTGGAGCCACTGTTTGTAACGATTTTTGGTGATGCCTTTATGAGCGACCCAGAAAGCGGCGCCGTCTACTTTCTAGATACCATTGACGGCTATTTAGAGCAGGTGGCGGATAGTTTTGAGGATTTTGAGCAATTACTCACTGAAGATGAGGAGTTTGTACGTGACTACTTCAGTGTCCTCACCTGGTTACGCTATAGAGATGAGGTACTGGGCGCGGATGTCATGCCAAAGGGCATGATCTTTAACTACTTCACCCCCTTTGCCTTGGGCGGTGAGGTAGAAGCGGACAATATCGCCCTCTTCCCCATTCAAGCCCATTTTGATATGAGTGGGGAGTTTTGGGAGCAACTACAAGGCCTAGAGCAAGAGCTAAGCCAGGAAATAGCCGCTGAAGAGCGTGACGAGTAGTAAGCGGGCTTGGCTAAACGGCGCCCTACTAGCCCGCTAGTTTAGCGAGCTAGCCTGCGGTCGGTGCCGCCTCATCATGCCTCAACCCCTAAACAGGACAAGCACTAACAACCTCAGACACCCTTAATCCTCTAGCGCATCGAGGCCAATATCTAAAATCGGTGCGCTATGAGTTAACCAACCGATAGCGATTAAATTAACTCCCTGCTTTGCGATCGCAACTGCGGTTTCAGGCGTCACCCCACCGCTGGCTTCACTAATCGCACGACCATCAATGCGACGTACCGCTTCGGCCAAATTTTCTAAGGACATATTATCCAAAAGAATCACTTCAACCCCAAGTGCTAAGGCCTCATCCAACTGCTCCAAGGTGTCCACCTCGACCTCGATTTTGACCATGGCCCCAATGGCGGCACGCGCACGCTCCACCGCTTTGCTCAAACTACCCGCAATGGCGATATGATTATCCTTAATCAGAATCGCATCGTCCAAACCAAAGCGGTGATTCTGACCGCCACCCACACGCACCGCATACTTTTCTACCGTACGCATTAACGGTGTGGTCTTACGCGTACACGTCACCTTACAACCCCATTCGGCAATGCTATCGGTTATGCGTGCCGTCACACTAGCAATACCGCTTAAATGACAAAGAAAGTTTAACGCCGTACGCTCCGCCGTCAACATCGCCCGCGCAGGTCCAGCAACACGAGCAATACGACTGCCCTTTTGCAAACGCGCCCCATCCTGCAGCAAGGGCTCAAACACAATCTCCGCATTGACCAATTTAAAGGCCAGACGGGCTAGGTCCAAACCCGCCAACACACCCTCGGCACGCGCTACCAAATAAAGCTCAGCTTGTACCTCGGCAGGAATAATCGCATCACTGGTAATATCACCAGCACGACCTAAGTCTTCGACCAAGGTGGCACGCACAAGCGGCTCAATTAAGAGTTCAGATAAAGGAGGAATGGTAGCGATTTGCATCGTCATAAGGTCTACTAATAATTTTAATCCTAAAATAATAACGCCTCTAATTAATAACTGATTAATCTAGAGGCGTTTACATCAAACGAATGCCTAAACTTAAGGCTCAAAGGCACCGATAAATATGGCGGGATCCACACGTTGATTATTTAAACTAACGGTCCAATGTAAATGTGGACCGGTGGAGCGACCGGTGCTACCCACCTTGGCAATCACCTCACCGCGGCGCACCCGTTGCCCCTTAACCACATCAATTTCGGACAAATGGCAGTACATGGAGATAAGGCCCTGACCATGATCAACAAATACCGTTTTACCATTAAAGAAATAATCACCTGTAATCGTCACTACCCCATCAGCTGAGGCCTTAACTGGTGTTCCTTGTGGCACGGCAATATCCAAGCCCGCGTGCGGATTACGCTCTTCGCCATTAAAGAAACGGCGCAAACCGAAAGGACTCGAATAGCGCCCGCCCTCTACCGGACGGTCAAGAACCACATTACTCGGTATGGCATCTCTAAAAGCTTTATAGGCTGCCGTTTGTTCTGCCGCCTCACGCTTATAACGATCCAAGTCTGCTTGCGAAGGGTTCACATGACGATTACTGCTGAGCTTAATATGCTGCTCACGGTATTTTTTTGCACCGACCTCAAAATTAACTAGCTCCTGGGTGCCACCGTAATTGACCGTTAAGGTATGCTGTCCAAGCTTAGTTTTTTGACCAATACCCACAATCGCTAAATAGCCCCCAGCGTCGCCATTCGGGACCACTAGCACGGCATGTCCTTGATAGGTCGCTGTTGGCACAACGCCACGCTCTGCCAGAGGTAGTACCGCAATACCACCCGGCACCGGACGATGTAACTGCTTTTCAATATAGGACTGCGCCCACGCAGGAGCTGCCAGTAACACGGCGATTAGACTTGTGGCGAGAAACTTTATTAGCTTAGTTGTTGCGGCCATCATGCGCCCCCTAAAACGCTCGTCGTTATAAATAAATTAATGATTTTCCTTGGCGTGATTGATCGTGTATTTAGGAATTTCAATCACTAAATCCTCATCCCGCACATAGGACTGACACGATAGTCGCGACTCGAAGGTTAATCCCCATGCCTTATCCAACATATCCTCCTCATCCTCACTTGCCTCATCTAAGGAGTCGAAACCCTCTTTGACAATAATGTGGCAAGTGGTACAAGCACAGACCATCTCACAGGCATGCTCCATGGGAATACCATTATCCAAAAGAATCTGACAGACACTCACATCCGTCGGAACATTTTCGATGACTTTACCCTCAGGGCAGATTTCTGCATGAGGTAATACCGTAATTTTAGGCATCTTTTGCTAACTCCTGAATTATAACTCTTCAACCCTTTTGCCAGAAAGCGCACGACGGATACTACGATCCATACGTTTCGCTGCAAAATCATCCGTGGCCTGGCTTAAACGATGGATCTGGGCACGAATGGCCTCCGTATCCTCACCCGCAATTAATTGCTGTAGCTGCTCCACTTCACTACGAATCTTCGCTTCCTCTGCGTCATTCAATAAATCACTATCGGAAGCCAAGGCGGCGACAATCGACTCAATCAAACGACCGCCATTGACCTGTTGTTCGCGTAGTGAACGCTGCTTCGCATCTTCCGCTGCAAGCTGCATGCCTTCACTCAACATCCGGGTCACTTCCTCGTCAGTCAGACCGTAGGATGGCTTAACCGTCACATGCGCCTCCACGCCGGAGGTTTTTTCACGGGCAGAGACATTTAATAAGCCATCGGCATCCACTTGGAAGGTCACCCGAATACGGGCTGCTCCCGCCACCATGGGCGGTATCCCACGCAATTCAAAACGTGCTAAGGAACGACATTCATCAACCAACTCGCGCTCACCCTGCACCACATGGAAACTCATGGCCGTTTGGCCGTCTTTATAAGTAGTGAACTCCTGGGCGCGTGCCACTGGAATGGTGCTATTACGTGGAATCACCTTTTCGACCAGACCACCCATGGTTTCTAGCCCTAAGGATAATGGCGTCACATCTAAGAGTAACCAGTCCTCACCGGGTGAGGGATTACCCACCAGCTTATTCGCCTGCAAGGCAGCCCCAATAGCCACCACCTGATCGGGATCAATATCCACTAAAGGCTCTGTCCCAAACAGCTCGCCCACCATCTCGCGCACAATCGGCATGCGGGTTGCACCACCCACCATCACCACACCACGCACATCAGAGGCTTTCATATCGGCATCGCGTAAGGCCTGCTTAACCGTATCTAGCGTATCCTCGACCAGCTTGCGTGCGATATTTTCAAAATGCGAACGTGGATAATTTAAATCCAGATGCAAGCCATTCGACAAACTCACTTTAAAATAGGCCTTGCTTTGCTTACTTAGACGCTCGCGCATTTTACGGGCATGGCTTTTTAATAAGCGCCAATCCGCATGGCTTAAATCGGCTGTCTCGTGATGCTTTAAAATATCATTGACAATTAAGTCATCAAAATCATCACCACCTAATTGCGTATTACCGCCCGTGGCTAAGACCTCAAACACCCCTTTGCTTAAATTCAAAATCGAAATATCAAAGGTGCCACCACCCAAGTCATAAACGGCATACACCCCTTCGGCGGCGCGATCCAAGCCATAGGCTACCGCTGCCGCAGTGGGCTCATTTAATAAGCGTAAGACATCCAGTCCGGCTAAGCGCGCCGCATCACGCGTCGCTTGACGCTGCGCATCATCAAAATAGGCGGGTACAGTAATCACCGCCCCCACCAATTCATCGCCTAAAGAATCCTCGGCTAATTGACGCAACTTAGCCAAAATTTGTGCCGATACCTCCACCGGACTAACATCACCGTGTAAGGTTTTAAAGCGTATCGTACCGTCGCTTGCCACCAGCTCGTAGGGCAACTTCATCGCTTTGGCTTCTTCATAGCCACGCCCCATCAAACGCTTAATGGAAAAAAAGGTGTTTTGCGTGTCGCGACTTTTGGATTGCACGACGGCATGACCAATTTGCACACCGCCATTTTTAAGATAGCGCACGGCTGAGGGCATACTTTTCCTACCCTTTTCATCTGTCAAAATTTCCGCTACGCTACTGCGAACCGAGGCCACCAAGGAATTCGTCGTGCCTAAATCAATCCCCACCGCCAAACGACGTTGATGCGGCATGGGTGATGCGCCGGGTTCAGATATTTGTAAAAGTGCCATAGATAAATTCTTTTTCTAATGCTTGCAGAGATTGTTGCTGCGCTAAAACTAGGGCAGTTGTGCTTTAATCTCACGTCGAAACTTGTCGATAAATAACCATTGACGTAGCTTTTCAGCCACAGCTGGCCAGTCTTTTTGCTGATCAATTAAATCGGCAACCGCCTGATTTAGTGCTTGCTCCTCGGTCTCGACCTGCCCCATGAGTTGTGTTAAGGCCGCGCCATCATCCGCTGAAGCCGCTAATTCCTCGCGCCACTCCATCTGCTTAAATAAAAACTCGGGTGCCATGGCCGTATTACTTTCGGCGGCAATATCCACGCCATGCTGCTCGCATAAATAAATCGCTCGCTGTAACGGGCTTTTTAATACCTGATAAGCCTCATTAATTAAGCTCGCCCATTGCATTGCGACGCGCTTTTCCGCATCGCTAGCGGTAGCAAAGCGATCGGGATGGACTTGGGCCGATTTGGCACGCCAAAGCCGCTCTAACTCAGCCTGATCGAGAGCGAATTGCGCAGGCAATTCAAATAATTCAAAATAATCTTGATTCACGCGACATCCTGAGGGATTTAAACCGTAAAGGACTCGCCACAACCGCAGCTCGCCTTTTCGTTAGGATTAGTGAATTTAAAGCCTTCATTAAGCCCTTCGCGAACGTAGTCAAGCTCGGTACCGTCAATATAAACTAAGCTTTTGGGGTCCACAAAAATCTTGACATCGTAGCTCTCATAGACCTGATCATCTTGTTCAGGCACATCCACATACTCCAGTTTATAAGCCATACCGGAACAACCTGTGGTACGCACACCAAGACGCAGGCCAACACCCGCACCGCGCTTATCAAGGTACGTTTTAATATGCTTAGCTGCTTTTTCTGTCAATGTGATTGCCATAATTAACTCACTAGTTTAAATTTAAATAAGCTGCCTTATAAAAAGACCTGCTCCGATGTCGTTTTACAACACCCATCGGAGCGCTAACACCAAACAGCCGAATGGATTAAGCGTTATTCTTTTCTTTGTAATCCTTAACCGCTGCTTTAATCGCATCTTCGGCTAAGATAGAACAGTGAATTTTAACCGGTGGTAAGGCTAATTCCTCTGCAATCGCAGCATTTTTAATTTCTAAGGCCTCATCCAGGGTTTTACCCTTAACCCACTCAGTAATTAACGAACTGGAAGCAATAGCGGAACCACAGCCGTAGGTTTTAAAACGCGCGTCCTCAATCACACCCGTATCGCTCACCTTAATCTGTAGTCGCATTACATCACCACACGCCGGGGCGCCAACCATGCCCGTACCCACACCGGCCTCGTCCTTTTCAAAACTGCCGACGTTACGAGGATTTTCATAATGGTCTAAAACTTTATCACTGTATGCCATGACCTAACTCCTTAAAATAAATGACGATTGATGGTGAAATTAATGTGCAGTCCACTCAATGGCGCTGACATCAATACCCTCTAAATGCATATCCCAGAGTGGCGACATTTCACGTAATTTAGCCACTTGTTTTTTAATTAATTCAATTGCGTAATCCACTTCTTCTTCGGTATTAAAACGACCCAAGGTAAAACGAATGGAGCTGTGCGCCAACTCATCATCACGACCAAGTGCACGCAACACATAGGAAGGCTCTAAACTAGCAGAGGTACAGGCAGAACCGCTCGATACCGCTAAGTCATTAATCGCCATCATCAAGGACTCACCCTCAACATAGTTAAAACTGATGTTAAGATTGGCACCGATACGATGCTCCATATCACCGTTAATATAGACCTCTTCGATCTCGGACAGACCCTGTAGCAAACGATCTCTAAGCGCACGGATACGCTCATTATCCTTGGCCATATCCTCCTTAAGAATACGGAAGGCTTCGCCCATACCCACGATCTGGTGGGTCGCCAAGGTACCTGAGCGGAAACCACGCTCATGACCACCACCGTGCATTTGCGCTTCTAAACGAATACGAGGTTTACGACGCACGTACAAAGCACCAATACCCTTAGGGCCGTAGGCCTTATGAGCCGATAAAGAAAGTAAATCCACCTTCACCTTGTTGAGGTCAATATCCACCTTGCCTGCCGCTTGCGCCGCATCCACGTGGAAAACGGTTTTATTTGCACGGCAAAGCTCGCCGATGGCTTCAATATCCTGAATTACACCGATCTCATTATTCACCCACATTACGGAAACCAAAATTGTATCCGGACGCAGCGCCGCCTTTAAGACTTCTAAATCTAAGAGACCATTAGACTGTACGTCAAGATAGGTCACTTCAAAACCTTCACGCTCTAATTCGCGCATCGTATCAAGCACCGCCTTGTGCTCGGTTTTGACAGTGATAATATGCTTGCCGCGTGATTGATAAAACTGCGCGATCCCCTTGATTGCCAGGTTATTTGACTCGGTCGCACCCGAGGTCCAAATCACCTCGCGCGAATCGGCGCCGATCAAATCAGCCACATGCTGACGCGCCTGCTCAACCGCCTCCTCGGCCTCCCAGCCGAATGCGTGACTGCGTGAGGCCGGGTTACCGAACTTTTCATATAACCAAGGCACCATCGCATCAACCACACGCGGATCAACCGGTGTTGTTGCTGAGTAGTCAAAATAGATTGGTAAACTTACTGACATTACTAACTCCTGTATCAAACAGCACCCGACAGGATGCCACTTGTCTTATCGCTGGTCTTATCACGCATCACTACCTCAGAGTGAGCGGACGATTTGTTTTGATGGTTTAACTGGCGCATACGCTGCTTATCGACTAAATCCTGCAAAGACACATTGTCCAAAAAATCCACCACATGACGATTTAAGTCGGTCCATAGCTCATGCGTCATACAATGACCTGAGGTTGCACCGTCCCTGCCGGTATCACATGCCTTTTTGCTACCACAGGCCGTGGTATCGACGGGTTCATCAACCGCAAAAATAATATCTGCAACGCTAATATCTCTGGCATAACGGGCTAATAAATAACCACCACCCGGCCCACGTACACTTTCCACTAACTCATGGCGACGTAGCCTACCGAATAACTGCTCAAGGTAGGATAAAGAGATATTTTGTCGCTCACTAATGGCCGCCAATGTCACCGGCCCGCTATGATAGCGCAGACCTAAGTCAATCATAGCTGTCACGGCAAAACGGCCCTTGGTTGTTAAGCGCATAAATGGCTCCTAAAAAATCCCACTAATTTACTCAAGTATACGGTCAAAAAAATTTTAACAACTAAATAAACTAGCTATAAAAAACCATAGCCAGCCCCAATACCTGAGTGATTTACTCAAGTATAACAAATAGTATAGTAAATTGCTATGGTATTAAGGAGTTAAATAGAATTTTTGCAGATACTGTGGCTAAAAGCGCAACGCATGAGGATAATTGCTGATGATAGCCGGGCGCTGATAAGCTGAGGACCAAGCGCGCCTACACCAGCACGACCCCAGTCCTAAGCCACTTGGGTGGACTTCGTGCGACGACTGACCACCTCAAACACCCCCTGACAGGCGTCCTCAAGATAGTCCAGCATTTTGTAGAAGCTATCTAGCCCACCATAAAAGGGATCGGGCACCGTTGCTTCTTCATAGTCATTTGCAAAGCGCATTAACAACATCAGTTTATGATGCAAGGGACGCGGACAAATCTGCTGCATATAGGAGAGATTTTCCCAATCCATGGCAAGAATAATGTCATAATCACGAAAATCCTCTAAGGTGATCTGACGCACTTGCATATCGCTCACATCATAACCGCGTCGACGGCAGACAAACTGCACCCGACCGTCGGGCGCATCACCCAAATGATAGTTATGCGTGGCGACCGCATCCACTGTAATCGTGTCAGACAAGCCCGCTTCCTGTAGCATATGGCGTAAAACGCCGACTGCACCCGGCGCCCGACAAAGACCACCCATACTCACAAAAAGCACTTTTATTCCCATATCCACTGAAATCTAAAAATTGTAAAAATAATGCGACTTGATTTGACAAAACTAAAAGAGCACATTATAAGCCATTTAAGTAAAAACTTAAAGTGCTATTTTTTTCTTCCCATTAGCCAAAAAACCATTAAAAAACGGTAGCTTAGCTAGGGCTATTTAGGCCACCTCAACCACGACAAGCGCCTTTAACGCCTACAACACAGTCGCCAATCACTCTACTTAGTGACCGGCTGCGCGACAAGCCCTGCCGTTCAGGGCGGGGAAGGATAGCGCGGACGGCGTAGTCGTCCTTGAGTTTCAGTGGGGTGTCTGCTGCTGC
>NZ_KV792868.1:0-746 GCF_001808335.1 Oligella sp. HMSC05A10
TGTGCGTGGTTTTCCCCTCGTCGCTTCGCGTCTGACCCTGCCTGCTAGAATTTACATCGACTGTTTCTGTTTAACTAGCTTTTTCAGGCACCAATTTCAGCCTTATTGTGAAGTCTCATTACTTTCATCAAAATAAGGCAACGAGCCCCTTCCAAAGAAATACAAAACAATCGTAAGTGTTAAAAGTATCAAGGCTCTTTTTAAATAAAGCGTAAATGAACCCAAGGCTAAAGAATTGATTATGTACAGCTCTATGAATGTCAACAAAAAACACATCACCCAAACTACATAACAAACCCTAAGCGTTTCTTTTGACACAAACAACCTGACAATCACTAAAGAAAGCCAACTATTAAGTCCGATAAACATGTGACCTGTACCTGATATACCCATGCTAAAACCATCGGGCAACTCCTTGAACTTGATCTTTTTCACTTAGACTCACCTAGCTTCTGCCATAAGTTTTGCTTTTCTAATATTATTGCGTCTTTCTTGTCTAAAACTGTGTTGTCAATTGCACTACTTACGCCACTACTTAGAAAATAATTTGTTATTCTAGCCTTTATATCTACAAACCTTTTTTCAGCACGATTCAAAGACGTTGTGTTAATCAAAGTATTAGTTCCTTTCGTGATGAATACCCCCAACGTTAAATCATAAGCCAAATTAGATAAACCATAGTCTTGATTAAATGCTAACGAGGTTACAAGACCTTCACCCACAGACTTAGCAGCCGGAATTCCATA
>NZ_KV792869.1:0-500 GCF_001808335.1 Oligella sp. HMSC05A10
CTACAACCAGGGGCTTCAATCAATAACAGTATTAGTAAGGGAAAATAAATGAAGATTAAATATAAAGATCAGTATGGCACTGAGATTTTAGATGTTTTTGGTATTTATTGGGGAGTACGAGAAGGAGGTACCAAGAAGGGGGAAGCTTTTACCTATTTTTATGCATTATATGGAACAACAGAAGTAAGTTTTATGGTTTATGACTCAAAAGAGGTTGAGGTGATTGATCCAAGACTAGAGGGTGAGTGGGTTTACGATGGAGGCGTAAGCATCAATGGGATGTTCTATGCGCCGTTAATTCAGGAGCAACTGCTTGATGATGTCATCGATAGAGACCCTGAGGCAATCAAGAAGTTTCTTCAGTTTGCTATAAAGGATGGTTTATTAGACGCAGAGCTTTATAAGGATGCGCTTTGATTTAAATGTGACATTTACCATACGTAGGTGAGTGTGGCAGGTGCGTAGGTCATAACCACTTTAGCACGGGTACCTTAAGCGCA
>NZ_KV792870.1:0-1500 GCF_001808335.1 Oligella sp. HMSC05A10
CGCTCACTTCACAGGCGAACCGGGCGTGTCCCGCCCTTAGAACATTGATCGCGCCGACGAGATCGGCGTTTTCCTCGAAACCGCATTCCACGCACTCGAACCGGGCTTGCGTCTGGCGGTTCTCAGCCGACACATGGCCGCAGCACGGACAGCTGCGGCTCGTATTCTGCGGCGGCACAGCGATGAGGTATCCGCCGTTCCACGCCAACTTGTAGTCCAGTTGGCGGCGAAACTCGAACCAACCTTGATCGAGGATGGACTTGTTCAGGCCCGACTTGGCCCGAACGTTTCTTCCCGGTGCATCTGCCGTGCCTGCCGCCGACTTGGACATGTTCCTCATCTGCAAGTTCTCAATACACACCATCGCGTGGTTTTGGCTGATCGTTGTAGAGCACTTGTGCAGGTAGTCGCGGCGGGCGTTGCCGATACGGGAGTGAATGCGCTGGACTCGGGCTTTCGCCTTCTTCCAGTTGTTGCTGAATTTGGTTTTGCGGCTCATGGCTTGCTGCGCTTTGCGCAGGGCTGTTTCATGCCGCTTGAAGCTGTTGAGCGGCGCGTAGAACGTGCCGTCCGAGAGTGTGGCAAAGCGGGTCACGCCCATGTCGATACCCACTGCCGTGGTAGCCTGCGGCAGGGGCTGCTCAACTTCGCGCTCGGTCTGAATCGACACGAACCACTTGCCGCAAGACTGGCTCACGGTGACATTTCTGACTGTGCCCAGCACCTTGCGACTGTTGCGGTAGCGCAGCCAGCCCAGCTTCGGCAGGAACACGCGGCTGTTCGCTTGGTCGAGCTTGATCTGTTTCGGGTCGGGGTAACGGAAACTGTCTGACTGGCCTTTCTTCTTGAAACGAGGGAAGTCGGCCCGTCTGGCGAAAAAATTACTGTAAGCACGCTCCAAATCCTTGAGCGTCTGTTGCAACGGGTGAACGGGCGCATCCGCCAGCCATGCCGTTTCTGTGCTGTTGCGCCACTCGGTGAGCAGCTTGCACAGGCCCGCATAGCCCAGTTTCTTCTCCCCACGCTCGTAGCGCTCCTTCTGCAACGCCAGCGCCTTGTTGAAAACGAACCGGCAGGAGCCAGTGAAACGGCGTATTTGCCGCTCTTGCTGGCCGTCTGGTCGCAGTTCGTATTTGAAGGCTTGGAGGCGTTGCATGCGGATATTATAATATGGCCTATGAGCGACGACAACGATATTAGGCATGGACGACACTGCGTTTTTAAGATACATGTCCATGTGGTCTTTGTAGCGAAGTATCGCCGCAGCGTGTTCGATGGAGATGCTATCAACCGGCTGCTCACCATCTTCGCCAAGGTATGCGCCGATTTCGAGGCTGAACTGATGGCGATGGATGGCGAAAACGATCACGTGCATCTGCTGGTCGAGTACCCGCCCAAGGTCGCCATTTTCAACCTCGTGAACAACCTCAAGGGTGTGTCCAGCCGCCTGCTGCGCAAGGAACGACCCGACATCCAGAAACGCTACTGGAAGGGCGTACT
>NZ_KV792871.1:0-66981 GCF_001808335.1 Oligella sp. HMSC05A10
GAAGTTTGAGGGGTTATTGCAAAGGTCTCAGACTCTTAAACGAGCTTGCCCAAGTGCCAGCTCTGACATAAATCGCTGCATTTTAACCGGATCTTTGTGACCGGGTGAACTCTCCACGCCACTGCATAAATCCACAGCAAATGGTTGATACTTTTGGACAAAAGAGCGGATATTTTGGGGATGCAAACCACCGGCAATAATAATCTTATCTTTAGCCTGCTGCTCTCTGACTACATTTAATAAATCGGCATCAAAACTAATACCGGCACCACCATAACCCTGACTATAAGCATCAAAAATGAAAGCTTTTGCTTGTTGATATTGAGCCGTTACGTGGGCTATTTCTTCAGGCGTAGAAATACCGGGCGCCCCTACCCTTATGGCACGAAGATAAGGGTAATTAAACTGCTCACAAAATTCGGCACTTTCATCACCATGAAATTGCAGATAATCCGGTTTAATCTCTGTGATCACCCGCCGCACTTCATCCACCTCAGGATTAACCAATAGCACAACGCTACTTACCCACACCGGCACCTTGGCAACTAAAAGCTTTAATTGCTCAAAGCTTAATGCCCTTTTACTTTTGGGGTAAAGAATAAAGCCTAAGGCATCCACCCCCAGATCCACCGCCTGCTGTATATCATCAGGATGGGTCATGCCACAAAACTTTATTCTTGTGCGATAGGACATCTGCAGCCTCTATTTAAACTCGACAGCAAAAGGATCCTTGCTATCGGCTTGCTGATGCTCTTTTTCCAAAGAAGACTCAGCAGCACCGTCACCGCCGCTACTTGCGCCGCCTACACTACCGCTACCGAAAGAATCCACGGCATAAGGATCAGGGCCATAAGCATCACCGGAGGTAGCTGCGTCACCGGATAAACCGTTTGAACTATCAGACCCGGAAGCGCCACCGAAGCTATCATCTCCATAAGGGTCACTGCCAAACGGATCGCTGCCATAAGAATCACTGCCGTAACCACCACCGAAATCGGTACCCAGTTGAATGGTAGCAGGGTCGATTTTAGGACCTGTACCTTTATAGTGCATCACCAAACCCGGGAAGGATAGAACAACTGCCACCATACACAACTGAATGATGATGAATGGCACCGCACCCCAGTAAATCTGTGTGGTTTTAATTCCCTCGACCCGTTTTTTAGTGACCTTATCCACATAGGCTTCCTGTGGCGCCACAGAGCGCAAGAAGAATAAGGCAAAACCAAAGGGTGGATGCATAAAGGAGGTCTGCATATTAACCGCTAAAATCACTGCAAACCAGATTAAATCAATCCCCAAACTCTCCGCAACCGGTGCTAATAAAGGCACAACAATAAAGGCCAACTCAAAGTAATCTAGGAAAAATGCGAGTAAAAAGATAAAAATACTGACCACAATCAGGAAGCCATACATGCCACCTGGCAAATCGGAGAACAGACTATTAACCCAATGCTGACCGCCAAAACCGGTAAAGGTTAAGGTAAAAATGGTGGAACCGACCAAAATAAAAATCACAAAACTGGTCAGCTTCGTGGTTGATTCCATTGCTTGCTTGAGTAATGTCAAGTTTAAGCGACCACGCGACCAAGCCAACACAATGGCACCCACGGCACCCATGGCACCCCCTTCGGTGGGTGTGGCTACGCCGATAAAAATGGTACCCAGCACCAGGAAAATCAATAACAACGGTGGCACCATCACAAAAACCACCCGCGAAGTGATTTTTGATAGTAAGCCGGTACCTAACAGCTTATCAGCTAGTGCAAAGACAAACATCACCAAGCCCCAAAGCAAAAGGCTGACGACGATTTTTTCATCCATCGGTGTATTGGCACTGGCAAAAAATGCGGCATCAATCGCATAGGCAATCAGACCCGCTAACAAGGTAGTGACTAATAAGGAGCGTAAGCCCGAGCGACCATTATCTTCACGATACTTGCGTGCTTCTGCGGGTAAGGCGGGTGCCATTTTAGGGAAAAACAAGGACACCACTAACACAAACACAATATATATACCTACCAACGTCAAGGCCGGCAGCATTGCACCACGATAAATATCACCCACTGAACGACCCACTTGGTCCGCCAAAATAATCAAGACCAAGGAAGGTGGAATAATCTGCGACAAAGTACCCGAAGCGGCAATCACCCCTGTGGCTAAACGACGGTCGTAGCCATAGCGCATCATAATCGGTAGTGAAATCAGACCCATGGAAATCACAGATGCCGCCACCACACCGGTGGTTGCGGCAAGCATGGTACCCACTAAGATCACCGCAATGGCCAAGCCACCACGTACCGGTCCAAAAATCTCACCAATCGTATCCAGTAGATCCTCAGCCATCCCCGAGCGCTCAAGTACTAAGCCCATCAAGGTAAAAAACGGCACCGCCAACAAAGTATCGTTTTGCACAATACCAAAGACACGATTGGGTAAAGCCTGTAAGAAGCTAAAACTAAATTCACCGAATACTATCCCCAAGACCGCATAAAAAATACCGTTCGCGGCAAGGGAAAAGGCAACTGGAAATCCTAACAACAATAAACCGATCAAGGTTAAAAACATGATCGGGGGCATATTAGCAAGAATAAATTCAATCATTTTCTACTTTCCTATGGCTGCTCGTTAGGATTTTGTTGTTTAAGTTCTTCTAGTAGCTCTTCATCACTACTCTTTGCCTTACGCAAGGGATTAGGCGCCATGCCCTTTAAAAAAGCAATACACTTAATCAAATGTGAAATCCCCGCCATAATCATCAATGAGAAGCCAACTGGAATTAGCAGTTTCACAGGCCAACGAATCAAACCACCAGTATTGGACGACATTTCACCGGTCACATAGGAATGCATAAAAAAAGACCAAGACAGGTAGACAATTAAGGCACAGGCCGGCAAAATAAAAAAGATCACGCCAATAATGTCAATAATGACCTGCGTTCGCTCCTTTAGGCGGGCATTTAAGACATCCACCCGCACATGCTCATTTTTCAAAAAGGTGTAGCCAGCAGCCAGTAAAAACACGGCTCCAAATAAATACCATTGGATTTCTAGCCAAGCATTGGAACTGCTATGAAAAACCTTACGATAAATGGCATTGCCGGCGCTCACAAGCGCCATTAATAAGGTTAGCCAAATAACTAACTGCCCAACTTTGCTGATAATAAAGTCAAAAAATCTGGAGAGTACGAGTAAAGAACGCATTGAGGTGACTCTTTGTATGAGATAGGAGATAAAGCACTAAAAATAATTGCTTAAAAAGTTTAACACAAATGATTAACGACAAATGGCCGAGATAAGGAGTCATCTCGGCCATTGCAGTCAATCTAATCACTTAAGCTGATACTCAGCCTAAGCCATTATAATTTTTCGGTTAATTCAGGAACGGCTTGGAATAAGTCAGCCACTAAACCGTAGTCTGCTACACCGAAAATCGGTGCTTCCGCATCCTTATTGATAGCGACGATGACTTTAGAGTCCTTCATACCGGCTAAGTGCTGAATCGCACCGGAAATACCCACAGCAATGTACAGCTGCGGAGCCACTACTTTACCCGTTTGACCTACCTGCAAGTCGTTAGGTGCGTAGCCAGCATCAACCGCCGCACGGGAAGCACCCACCGCAGCACCTAATTTCTCAGCTAATTTCTCAATAATGGCAAAATTTTCCTGGCTGCCAACACCGCGACCACCAGACACAATCACCTCAGCGGCAGTCAACTCAGGTCTATCGCTAGCAACTACTTGACGACCTACAAACTTGGATAAACCGCTATCAGCAACCGCATCAATGGTAACGATCTCAGCAGCACCGCCCTCGGCAGCGACCGCATCAAATGCCGTGGTACGTACTGTCAGCACCTTTTTAGCGCCTTCAACTTGAACTGTTGCGATGGCATTACCCGCATAGATTGGACGCTGGAATGTATCAGCTGATTCGACCGCAATAATATCCGTGATTTGCGCTACGTCTAACTTAGCAGCCACACGTGGTGCCACGTTTTTACCATTAGCCGTTGCCGGGAAAAGAACATGGCTGTAGTCGTCAGCGACCACTGCCAATACCTGCTCTGCCACATTCTCAGCTAAAAAGTGCTCTAAGCTATCGCCATCAGCTAATAATACCTTGGATACACCAGCAACCTTGGCAGCGGCCTCAGCAACCGCTTGAGCGCCCTTACCGGCCACTAGAATATGTACATCACCGCCAAGCTTGGCAGCGGCTGCTACCGTATTTAGCGTAGCAGGCTTTAAAGAAGAATTATCGTGTTCAGCAATTACTAAATTCGTCATCTTAGATCACCTTTGCTTCATTTTTTAACTTATCAACTAAAGCATCAACATCAGGCACAGTAATACCGCCTTGGCGTGCAGGTGGCTCAGATACTTTTAAGGTCTTGATGCGTGGCGTAACGTCCACCCCTAAGTCATCAGGCGTCACCACATCAAGCTGCTTTTTCTTAGCCTTCATGATGTCAGGTAACTTAACATAGCGCGGCTCATTTAAGCGCAAGTCGGTCGTAATAATCGCCGGCAACGCTACTTCGATGGTTTCCAAACCGCCATCAACCTCACGCGTCACCGTGGCGCTGTCGGCACCCAACTCAACCTTGGAGGCGAAAGTCGCCTGCGGTCGGTCTAGCAAGGCCGCCAGCATCTGACCTGTTTGGTTCGCATCATCATCAATCGCCTGCTTACCTAGGAGAATGACTTGAGCCTCTTCCTTTTGCACCAGTGCTTTAAGCAACTTGGCCACCGCTAAAGGCTGTAACTCGGCATCCGTTTGTACCAGGATACCGCGATCAGCACCCAGTGCCATCGCGGTACGAATCGTTTCCTGACACTTATCCACTCCGCAAGAAACCGCAATGACTTCCGTCACTTTACCCTGCTCTTTAAGGCGTACTGCCTCTTCCATGGCGATTTCATCGAATGGGTTCATCGACATTTTCACGTTGGCAATATCAACGTCTGTCTGATCAGCTTTAACACGTACTTTGACGTTATAGTCAACAACGCGTTTGACAGGTACCAAGACCTTCATCAACTTTCTCCTATGGCAATTTTGCTAATTGTATTTATATGCAATAAGTATTACATACTGTCAAAAATCATTTTACCTGCTTTAAGGCGTTAAATCTAATCAATTTCCGAAATGCAGCCTTAAGCAACGCTTAAGTAATTAGCTAACCTAACGTAAAGCGTGAGCTTTTTACAACGATTTAGCTGCTGTTGAGAAGATATTGATGATCATAAGCGAATTATGATTGCCTTTGTCAAGCTTTTTAACTGTAGCGATCAGCAAAAACCGGCTAAAGCACGCACATGCTCAGTTGCGCTACGGGCCAAGGCGCTAAGATTATAGCCTCCCTCAAGAAAGCTAATGACACGACCCTGGCAATGCCTATCAGCCACCGCCATCAATTGCTTAGTCAACCAAATAAAATCGCGCTCCAGTAAACTCATCTGCCCCATATCATCATCGCGGTGCGCATCAAAACCAGCACAAATAATCACCAGTTCTGGTCTATACGCCTCCATAATCGGCAGCCACACTGAATTTACCGCAGCCTCTACCTCTTCCCGACCGCTATAGGCCTTGAGCGGGACATTATGCATATTGCTAGCGACGTCCTCAGTACCGGAGTAAGGGAAAAAAGGATGCTGAAAAAAACTGAACATCTTAATCGTGGGATCATTGGCGCAGATTTTCTCAGTGCCATTACCGTGATGCACATCAAAATCAATAATCGCTATACGCTCCAAACCGTATTTATGCACCGCATAACGCGCCGCAATGGCGGCATTATTAAAAAAACAAAAGCCGGTGCTCTGATTAGGCTCCGCATGGTGTCCGGGTGGCCGCACCGCACAGAAAGCATTTTTGGCACGTGCATTTAATAACTCATCAACCGCAAGAATACCCGAACCGGCTGCTCGCAATGCCGCCTTCCAAGTATGAGGATTCAGACTCGTCTCCTCATTATCAATATTAAAATAGCCCTCAGCGGGAATATTAGACTTAATAAAGTGCATATACTCCGCATCATGACAGCGTAAAATATCCTCCTCAGTGGCTTGAGGCGCATCCATCGCTTTAAGACACCAAATTAAATCAGTGGCACACAGACGATCGTGAATCGCAGTCAAGCGCTTTGCCGATTCGGGATGCCAACTACGCATATCATGCAAGCTACAGTCCGGATGAGTAATATAAAGGGTGTCGTTCAAAACACTTCCTCACGCTCAGTGATACAAAAAATTTATCTTATCAACTACATCTTAATATAGAGGACATTAAAATAAATTTAAGTATTTACCCTAGCGTTGATCCGAGAACAATTATGCTTAAATAATTGCTTTATGCAATAAACTCGCCTCATTATCTAAACTATACTCATTATGAAGCTTAGCAATCTACTCCTTACCCCTCTGACCGTCATGGTACTCAGCGCCTGCGCCGGCACCCCGGACACATCAGCACCTGCCAATCGACAGCCGCAACCCGACACGCATAAGGTGGCGACCAACACCGCCGCCCCCTCCAGCAGTGCTGTCAGTGCCGATTTTGAAAGTCGCCCTTTAAGTGCTAATCAGAATGAATTTATACAGGAAGTAGCTGAGCGTTATCAGATCCCGCAGCAGCATGTGAGCAATTTAGTTCATTCTGCACAGATTAATTCACAAACCCAGCGTCTGATGGCACCTAGTTCCAAAGGACGAGTTAAGCGCTCATGGACGACCTACCGCAATCGTGTGATGGACCCTATTCGGGTACGCGGTGGCCAAGGCTTTATGCAAAGAAATGCCAGCACCCTGCGCCAGGTGGAGCAACACTATGGCGTGCCTAAGGAAATTATTGGCAGTATTATTGGGGTAGAAACCGTTTACGGTAAGTATATGGGTGATTTCCGCTTATTGGATGCACTGTATACCCTTGGTTTTTACCATCCCGATCCTAACCGCCCTGACCGTCACCAATCCTTTCGTAATCAATTGGCCGCCTTAATTAAGTTAGATCATCAAGGTAAATTAAGCGCACAAAGCGAGCTGGGATCCTTTGCGGGTGCCACCGGTCTTCCACAGTTTATGCCGATTAGTATTATGCATTTTGCGGTCGATGGTGATGGTGACGGGCGCATTGATTTACGCCATAGTGAAGTAGATGCCATTCACTCGGTAGCTAATTTCCTAGTCAAGCATGGTTGGCAGCGCGGCATGCCGGTGTTTGCCCCCGCTAGTTTGCCCAGCAACCCGGCCGCCGTTGAAGGCAAGGGCTTAGAACCCACATTGACATGGCAAGAGTTGCAAGCACAGGGTTCCACTAGCAAGGTGGCTAATGCAGCATGGCAAAATGGCCGCGTGTTAGGGGTGATTAATCTGATGGATGAGACGAGCGGTCGAAACGAATACCGCATTGCCACACAAAACTTCTTTGCCATTACCAAATACAATAACAGCTACTTTTATGCCGCCTCCGTGGCAGATTTTGCGGAGACGCTCAAATAGTCAATTAAAAACATGACCACACTAGATCCGAAGCTCGCATCCAGAAGCTCGGATCTAGATACATGGATAAAATCATCAGCAGTATAAAGATCACTGCAAAGCACAGAATAATCCGCAATCCCTTCATAAGCTATACGTCTCAAGCAGCCCCCTGCTGCCGTGCAATCGCCCGCTCCTGAATCGGCCAATTAGCCAAGGTGGCAAATACGCTAAGAACAATGGCTAGCATCCACATCAGATCATAATTACCGAATCGATCATAAAAAATACCGCCTAGCCACACACCTAAAAAGGACCCCACTTGGTGACTGAAGAAGGCTAGACCACCCAACATCGATAAGTGTCGCACCCCAAACATGATGGCAATTAAGGTATTCGTCGGTGGTACGGTAGACAACCAGAGTAAGCCCAATGCCATTGAAAAAAGATAAACACTCACTGAGCTTAAAGGCACAAGCAAAAAGATAGTAATGATCACGATTCTGAGCGAGTAAATAGCCATCAACAAGTAGCGCTTTTGAATACGCTGCCCCAGCACCCCGACCAAGTAACTACCGAAAATATTAAATAAGCCGATAAGGGCCAACGCAAAGCTCGCAACTTCAGGACCCAAGCCATTATCCTTAAGGTAACCGGGCAGATGCACAGCGATAAACACCACCTGAAAACCGCACACAAAATAACCGGCAATTAACAACACATAGCTACGATAGCTTAGTGCCTCCCACAACGCTTCCATCGCACCCTGTTCAGCCACTGCTGCGCCGTCCTTCGTAGCCGGCAAATAAATCACACGCTCGCGTAAAAAAGTCGCTAAGGGGATAATCAACAAGGACAGACAAGCCAAAATCACTAAGGCGCCCTGCCAACCATTAAGACTGATTAAACTATTGGAAATCGGCAGCATCATAAACTGCCCAAAAGAACCCGTGGCAGCTGCTACGCCCATCGCCCAAGAACGCTTTGAAGCACTGATATGACGCCCGATAATGCCAAACACAATCACATAGGTGGTTGCCGCTTGAGCCATCCCGGAAATCACCCCAGCCGTTAAAATAAACATCAGCGGCGTGGTGCTGTAAGCCATCCCGAACAGCCCTAAGGCATAGCAAAGCGCTCCCCCAACCATCACCCTAAAGGCACCATAACGATCCGCTAACATGCCGGCAAAAATGCCAACTAAGCCCCAAACGAGATTCTGCACGGCCATAGCAAAGGAGAAGACCTCCCTATCCCAACCATGGGCCTGACTAATGGGCAATAACCACAGACCAAAACCATGGCGGATACCGACGGATAGGGTGACGATTAATCCGCCACAAAGCAAGACGCGTCGAACTGAGAGCTTGTTTTGCACTGATAGTACCATCGCTTAGCTAGCTCCTCTGCAGCGGGAAACACTATTTTTTATCGGCATGCTTCAGGGCTGGCCAGGCCTTACTTAAATAGTAAAACATCGACCATAGGGTTAAAAAGGCCGCTAAGAAAATCAGCACCTCCCCCACCAGTACCAAATCAATGCCAAACACCGTCTGATAAACCATCAGACAAGGAATTGCCGCCATTTGCGCAGCGGTTTTAAACTTACCCAACTGATTGACCGCCACACTACCACGTGCACCAACGCTCGCCATCCACTCACGCAAAGCGGAAATGGTTAATTCGCGACCAATAATAATTAACGCAATATAGGACTCCACCCGCCCTAAGTCCAGCAAGACCAATAAAGCAGCACAGACCATCAACTTATCTGCGACGGGGTCTAAAAAGGCCCCAAAGGCTGAAGTCTGACCCCAACGGCGCGCCAAATAACCGTCTAACCAATCGGTAATGGCCGCCACGACAAAGGCAGCCGCACCCAGCCAATCACGTAGGGTGATACTGAGACCCTCAATTGGCAGGTAATATAAGCCGATCACCACGGGAATCATGGCAATTCTCAGCCAAGTAAGAATAATAGGGATATTGATTGATTTCATAGCAGCTATCTTACCATTCAATTGCTTATTTTAAGCTGAAAACTTAACGCAAGGCATCGTAAATTCGTTGTGCCATTTGCTGAGAAATACCCTCAACCGATGCGAGATCATCCACACTCGCATTGACCACCCCGTTAAAACCGCCAAACCGGGCCAACAAACGCTGACGACGCTTAGGTCCCACGCCCTCAATCTCTTCTAAACGGGAAACATTGCGTGCTTTGGCGCGACGACTGCGCATACCGGTAATCGCAAAACGATGAGCTTCATCTCGAATCTGTGCAATTAATAATAAGGCTTTAGAGCTGAGACCCAATGCCACTGGCGGACGCTCATCGGCAAAAATCAAGGTTTCAAGACCCACTTTACGGTCCTCGCCTTTGGCCACACCGACAATGATTGAACAATCAATACCCAATTCCGTGAACACCTGGCGCGCCACTTCTACCTGCCCCTTGCCGCCATCAATTAAAACGAGTTGCGGCATGGACTCGGACTCATAACCGCGCGCATAACGACGCTGTAACACCTGACGCATCGCTGCGTAATCATCGCCCCCCGTAATGCCGGCAATGTTATAGCGACGATACAATGACGGCTGCATATCATGCTGTTGATACACCACACAGGAAGCCTGCGTAGCCTCGCCGTGACTATGGCTGATATCAAAACACTCAATGCGCAATTTCGCTAAGGCCTCAGGGTCCATATCAAGGCCTAGCAATTCAGCCAAGGCCTGTGTGCGTTCAAGCATTTGACCGGTTTCCGCCGCACGACGCTGGAGCGCTAGCTGAGCATTACGCTGTGCCTGTTCTAACCAGTTTTTACGCACTCCACTAGGTCGAGTAATGACTTGCGGACGCGCTCTACCCTCCGTTTTTAAAAGCAGCAACAGTTCCGGATCGGGTAAGGGATGCGAGCAAATCAGTAGCGAGGGCAATTGATGCTCTAGATAATGACTTGCCATAAAGGCGGCCAGAATCTCCTCGGCTGCGTCACCATTCACATGCGTGGGGAAAATCGGCTTATCCCCTAAATGACGCCCTGCCCTAATCATGGCAAGATTAAGACAGAAACTGCCCTCATACTGTTCCACCGCAATCACATCCACATCAAGCTGATCTGAGGATTCCATGGCCTGCTGCTGCATTAAGGTAGCTAATGAGTGCATTTGGTCACGAAACATGGCCGCCCGTTCAAAAGCTAAGTCATTGGAGGCCTTGAGCATTTTAGCCTCTAAATTATCAAGCACTTCATTAGACTCACCGTGTAATACCTTAACCGCATGCGCCACATCTGCCTGATACTCGGCTTTAGAAATCAAATCTACACAAGGACCCGAGCAGCGCTGAATTTGATAAAGCAAACAAGGGCGGGAACGATTACTATAAACACTGTCCTCACAGGTGCGCAGTCGAAAAATTTTCTGCAATAACTGCATGGTGTCACGCACTGCCAAGGCATTAGGATAGGGCCCGAAAAACTGCCCCGCCTTATTGGTGGAACCACGGTAATAAACCATGCGCGGTGCCTCGTGCTCGCTAAACATCAAGTACGGATAGGATTTATCGTCCCTAAACAGAATATTGTACTTAGGCTGCAAGCGCTTGATTAAATTAACCTCTAAAATCAAGGCCTCAGCTTCCGAGTCGGTAATGGTAATATCCACATGATCGACTCGCGCCACCATATGCGCAATGCGCGGACTTTGTAAATTCTTCTGAAAGTATTGCGAAACCCGTTTTTTTAAATCCTTGGCCTTGCCTACATACAAAACCTCCCCGTCCGCCGCAACATGTCGGTACACACCGGGAAGATTGGGCAGGTCTCTTAAGAAGCTAGCTAGATCAAAAGTGGATGATTCAACACGCATGCTGTTCTGCAAAAAACTACGCTGAGCGCTTAGTTAGCGCACGTTCAAGCAACTCCCTTGCGTTAAGGTAACGTGCCTCATTGTGCAATTGTTGCCAATTCATAAAGGCTTCTTTGGGCATCAAATTTTGCAAACGCTGAAGCGACTCGGCCGTGCTCTGATGCTTTAAGCCTGCTAGCAGCTCATCCGCCAAATCCGGGCGATTACACACCAGCACCATATCGCAACCAGCAGCAAAGGCGGCCTCGGCACGATCTAATATCCCACCGACCACGGAAGCACCCTCCATGGTCAAATCATCAGAAAACACCATGCCTTGGTAGTCCATACGCTCACGTAGGACTGTTTGAATCCAGAACCTTGAAAAACCTGCTGGCATCGCATCCACTTTTTTATAAATCACATGCGCAGGCATCACCGAAGGCAGCTTTAAATGGCCTAGTGCCACATAGGGTTGAATATCCTCTTGCCAAATTTCATCAAACTCACGCTCATCAACTGGGATGGCCACATGCGAATCCGCTTCGACAAAACCATGACCTGGAAAATGCTTACCACAGGCAGCCATACCGGCCTCAGCCAAGCCAGCGATTAAGGCCTCGGATAGTTTAGCCACAATCTCTGGCGCACGATGAAAAGCGCGATTACCAATCACCTCGCTAGCACCATAATCCAAGTCTAAAACTGGGGTAAAGGAAAAGTCCACCCCACAAGCACGTAATTCAGCCGCCAAAATATAGCCAACCTCATGTGCCAACGCTAAGGCTGCGTCCGGATCCCTATCCCACAACGCACCTAATTCACGCATTGCCGGCAACGGTGTAAAGCCCTCACTACGGCAACGCTGTACCCGCCCGCCCTCATGGTCAATCGCAATCAGTAGCGGTTGCTCACGTACCTCATGAATCTGGCGACATAACTCACTTAACTGATTCGGATCCTGATAATTACGGGCAAATAGGATTACCGCACCGACAAGGGGATTTTTCAGCCGCTCAATCTCGTGGCGCTGCAAGCACAGACCCTCCACATCCACCATCACTGGGCCTAAGTCTATATTTGTATGATTATTATGTGTTGACATACTCTGCCTTTAAAAAAACTATACTTTACGCTCTACAATCACAAAGGCCATGGCCACATCGGATTCATCCGTCAACGACACATGAGCTTCACCGAAGCGCGCCTCATACCACTGCTTTAACTCACCGCTTAACACCACCATTGGCTTGCCACTTGGGGCATTTAAGGTCTGCATGGCTGACCAACGCATCGGCGAACGTATCCCTAGACCCACTGCCTTAGAAAAGGCCTCTTTGGCTGCAAAACGTGTTGCTAAAAAAGTCACGCCCCGCTGCCGATCGCGGGCATACCGTCGCTCGAACTTCTCACGCTCACCGGCACCCAAAATACGCTTCAAAAAACGCTCACCATGACGTTCAAACGCCTTTTGAATACGACTAATATAGATTAAATCCATACCAATACCGGCAATGGCTGACATCGCTGCACTTTGCTGGGAGTCAAGCAGTTTGGGATCAAACATGTATTACACCTAGCTCGGTAATTTTAAAAAATTATCACGGTAATGCTTCAGTTCCTCAATGGACTCATAAATATCCGCCAACGCTTCGTGTCGCCCCTTTTTGACCACACCCCGATAAACCTCGGGATACCAACGTCGCGCCAATTCCTTGAGCGTACTAACATCCAGGGTACGATAATGAAAAAAGCGCTCGAACTCGGGCATATACTTAAACATAAAGCGACGGTCTTGACTCACCGTATTACCACAAAGCGGTGAGGTGCCCTTATTAACATATTGACTTAAAAAAGCAATTAATTGCTGCTCTGCCTCAGCCTCGGTAATGGTTGAGGCTCTGACACGCTCCGTCAAACCCGTACGGGCATGGGTAGTCGTATTCCACTCATCCATCGCATTTAAAATCTCATCTGGCTGGTGAATGGCAAGTACCGGCCCCTCGGCCACCACGGTCAAATCTGACTCTGTCACCACCACGGCCACTTCTAACACTCGTTCAGTTTCTGGATCCAAGCCACTCATCTCCATATCTAACCAAACTAAACGAAGGTCTTTTGAGCTCATACATCTTCCTTGAATTTACTATAATGCTAGTATTGTCGCATAGAACGATTATTTATACTAAACGCCATGCAAGCACATCATTTTACATTTTTATTTATTAGCTTAATTATTCTGGATTTTGCCATTCACACCTGGTTAAATATCCGCCAAATCCGCGCTATCTCAAAACATGCCAGCGCCGTACCTGCAGAGTTTGCCGAGCAGATTAGCTTAAAAAGCCACCAACGCGCTGCCCGCTACAGCTTGGAGCGCTTAAGACTCAGTCAACTTCAGTTATTTTATGATGTGGTGATACTGTTGGCGCTCACCATCTTAGGCGGTCTTCATTGGCTCTACCAAGCCTTTGGCTTAGCAGCGGAGCCAACGATTTTTAAATCCATTCTCTTTATTCTTTGTGTCCAGCTAATATTAAGCGTGTTAGGCTTGCCCTTTGCGATTTACAAAACCTTTAGACTTGAACAAAAATACGGTTTTAATCGCACTACGCCCGGCTTATTTATCAAAGACACTCTCATGAGCTCGGCCCTCTCGCTGGTATTGGGTAGTGCCATTTTATGGGCTATTTTATATCTGATGCAAAGCACTGAGCAATGGTGGTTTTGGGCCTGGTTAGTGGTGCTCGTCTTTATGGCAGTGATGATGTATATAGCCCCCACCTGGTTAATGCCTTTATTTAATAAATTCACGCCCTTAGATGAGGGCGAGGTGAAAGATAAAATCGAAAGCCTAGCCAATCGCTGTGATTTTCAGCTAAGCGGTCTTTTTGTGATGGACAGCTCCAAACGCAGCTCACACGGCAATGCCTTTTTCACGGGTTTCGGTAGCAATCGTCGCATTGTCTTTTTTGACACGCTCCTTAACAAATTGGGGGCAAATGAGATTGAAGCCATTATGGCACACGAGCTTGGGCATTTTAAGCATAAACATATTATTAAGCGCTTAGCCTGGATGGTGATCGGCAGCTTTATCTTTTTCGCACTACTTGGCTATGTTAGTGATAAAAGCTGGTTCTACGAGGGTTTGGGTGTGCCGTTAGGGGAGCAGCAGCATTATCATGCCTTAAGCTTGGTACTTTTTGCCTTAGTCATACCAAGCTTTACGTTTTGGCTCACCCCACTCAATAGTCGCTTATCACGCCGTGATGAATTTGAAGCAGATGCCTTTGCCGCTCAACACAGCGATGCCAATGCGCTCATTGCTGCCTTGGTTAAGCTCTACGACGATAATGCCAGCACCCTCACGCCGGACCCGATTTTTTCCGCCTATTATGATAGCCACCCACCGGCCATCATTCGGATTCAACACCTTAAGCGCCTGACGGGAGCAGCAGCATGATGCAAGGACGCATTATCTCTGCCCATGGTCGACATTATGTGGCCCGCGTTGAGGATCAATTATGGCATTGCTATACGCGCGGCAAACGTGCAGGGATTTGCGTCGGTGATTATGTCACCATATCAGCACAAGGTCAAAATGAAGCACGCATTGAAACAGTGCATGAGCGTAGGAATTTACTCTATCGTAGCGATGAAATGCGAAGCAAGCAATTTGCCGCTAATGTCGATGTGCTTTTATTTATCACCGCCGTGGAGCCTCGATTTTCTGAGGATTTGTTGGGGCGAGCCTTAACCGCCGCCTGGAATGAAACGCTTAAACCCTATATTATTTTAAATAAAATCGATATAGCAAGCGGTCTAGCGGAGGCCAGAGCACGTCTCCAGCTATATCATCAGCTAGGCGTTGAGATCATTGAATGCACCATCACCGACAGCGAGGATTTAAGTGCTAAGCTGCTACCACTGATTAAGGGGCAAACGGCGCTTTTACTAGGACAAAGTGCGATGGGTAAATCCAGCATTTTAAATGTACTGGCACCTGAGGCCAAAGCCCATACACAAGCACATTCTCAAGCCCTAGGTACTGGTCGTCATACCACCACAAAAACCGAGCTTTACGATATTTATAATGACGGTGAGCTTGTTGCTTCCTTAATTGATTCACCCGGCTTTCAAAACTTCGGCTTACTCCATCTAAGCGATGAGCAGATTATCAAAGGCTTTCCGGAGTTTAATGAGGCGCTTAAGCAATGTCGCTTTTACAATTGCCGACATCTACAAGAACCTGGCTGTGGCGTCATTGCCGCCCTAGAGCAAGGGCAAATACAGCCCGAGCGCTATCAATTGTACCAACGGATTATTGCTGAAAATGAGGCAGCCAAAAGGTGGTAAACCCTAACTAGCGCGCTTGCTGCAGACGTTGATAGAGGTTACGTAGAATCGAAGCAGTTGCACCCCAGATAAAGTGATGCGCCCAGTTAACCCCATAATAATTAAAAGCCATACCGTCACGCTCTGCTGTGTAAAGACGATAGTTATTCGGATCAGTTAAATAACTCAGTGGCACCAAAAAAACCTCCTCCACTTCCCGCGCATCAATCACAAAGCGCGAGACCTCACTTAACCACCCCAGATAAGCGCTCATCGCAAAACCTGTACCGGTATAAAATATCGGCATCTCGCCAAACACCGAGATGCTAGAGCGCTCCACCCCAATCTCTTCTTCGGTCTCACGCAGGGCGGCATCCTCTAAGCTACTATCGCTCGCATCAAAACGCCCACCGGGAAAGCAAATCTGACCACGATGATTACGTAACTTGGACGAGCGCTTTGTCAACACGATCTGTGTCTCATCATCTTTACTGATCATGGGTATCAATACACCTGCCTCAATAAAGCTGCTTTTAATCACCGATTTTTGCGAATTCCAACGCGCCACTAACTCATCCTGCTGCCAGACATAATCGGGAGAAAATGCGCGTTGCATCAATTGCGGTAATTCATCCTCAGCAATCACTGGCAAACCGAAACCTGCCGACACCGAAGGCTGTGTCAGGGGATTAAAATCAGGCACGGAGGAATGCGGACGAGAAGAAGACTGAGTCATGACAGCACGTTTTATTTAATCGATTGTGTATATTATATCGGACGCTATGGGATTAGCAATCTACCAGCGCCAAGCTGTGCTCCCTGCGTCCGAGCGATTTGTCCATAGCAGACAACCCTAGACGCAAAAAAAGCATGCTGACGAATAAACGTTAGACATGCTTTTAAGAAAATCGTTCGACGAAGCGGAGCGACTACAAACTACTTAGCAACGGCTTTACGAACCAACTTCTCTTTAATACGAGCTGCTTTACCAGAGCGATTACGTAAGTAGTAGAGCTTAGCGCGACGCACGTCACCACGACGCTTAACTTCGATTGAAGCGATTTGCTGAGAGTACAACTGGAAAGTACGCTCTACCGCCTCACCAGAGGAAATCTTACGCACGGTAAAAGCAGAGTTTAGGCCACGATTACGCTTAGCAATCACTACGCCCTCATAAGCCTGAGTACGCTTACGATTACCCTCGATCACGTTAACATTTACTACAACGGTATCACCAGGACCAAATTCAGGTAAGGTCTTGCCCTCAGTAAGGCGCTGAATCTCTTCCTGTTCAAGAGTTTGAATTAAGTTCATTGATAGACTCCAAATCATCATACACAACGAAAACGCTCCATGCGGCTCTTGTTCTTGGTCGACTACGAGCTCATACATGTAAGCTACACACTGCGGTAGCTTAATTGCCAGAGGATGAGTAAGCCAAACATTTTATCCTTAAAATCAGCTACTTGTCAATCGATAACCCACTTAAAAACCTCCCTCGCTCATAAAAGCAACTCCCTCTCACCCAAGGACTACAGTGAGGGCAAATTAAAGCTGATTAATCGGGATTTTAATGTAGGAGGTGCCATTATCCTCCGGTGGTGGTAGCTCCCCTGCCCGCATATTGAGTTGCACCGAAGGTAAAATCAACTTGGGCATACTCAACGTGGCATCACGCGCCGTGCGCATTTTGACAAAGTCCGCTTCAGTCGCACCGCCACCGACGTGAATATTCTGCAGACGCTGCGCCTGAATGGTCGTTTTAAAGTCATAATAATCACGCCCCGGTGCCTTATAATCATGGCAAAGATACACTACCGTATCATCGGGTAAGGCAAATAGCTTTTGAATCGATTGGTATAAGGTAGCTGCATCGCCTCCCGGGAAGTCACAACGCGCTGTGCCATAATCAGGCATAAATAATGTATCCCCGACAAACACAGCATTTTCAATCACATAGCTAAGACAGGCTGGGGTATGGCCCGGAGTATGCATAACGCGCGCCTGCAAGTCGCCAATACTAAAGGTATCACCGTCTTTAAACACATGGTCAAACTGAGTCCCATCACGTCTAAAGTCTTTTTCGACATTAAATAAATCGCCAAAAACCTCTTGCACCGTCGTAATATACTCGCCGATAGCAATACAACCTCCGAGCTGCTCCTTTAAATAAGGTGCGGCCGACAGATGATCGGCATGAATATGCGTCTCTAATAGCCACTCCACCGCTAGCCCTTGCGCTTTAATATAAGCTATCACCGCATCCGCCGCTTGCGTCGAGGTACGCCCAGCGGCCGCATCATAGTCTAGTACCGAATCAATAATGGCGGCTTTTTTTGTGTGCGGATCACTGACCACATAACTATAGGTAAAAGTATCTTCGTGAAAAAACTCTTTGACCTGCATAACTCACATCTCCTTAATTACTTTTGGTCATATTCATATATTCTAAAGTTATATGGATATCGTACCTGATCTCTAGACTGATGTCATGCCGTCAAAGCGATAATTAAACGCAAAATCCACAAATGTTTGATAGGCCTCAGAATGCGTGCTTTGTTTATTTTCCAATAAATATAAAGGGCGCCTTAAAGGCTCACTTTGCTCTATTGTCAGGATCTTGATTTTGCCTAAGGCCAACAAATCCTCTAAGGCAAAGCGTGACAAACAGCCCACCCCTAGATCATTAATGACCGCCTGCTTAATCGCTTCAGAATTACCCAATTCAATCACTGCTGAACGTTCTAAATACTGCAATAAATGCCTTTGCACAAAGCTACGTGTACCCGAACCAATCTCACGTAAAATTAAGGGAATTGCTTCTAGCTCGCGAATACTTTTCAAGGTCTTATGTGCTGGCACAAAGCGACTATGTGTAGCCGCAAACAAGACCATTTCATCATCCATCCATTTGCTCGCTTTCAGTTCAACAAATGGATTTTCCCCCTCAATAAAACCCACATCATAGTCATAATTCAGTAAGCCCTGGCAAACATCACTACTATTAAAAATAGCTAAGCGTATATCGATGTTCGGATGCTGTTGTTGAAAATCACGAATCAATCTCGGCAACAGATAATTGGCGATGGTGGTACTCGCCCCAATCACTAGGCGCTCTACTTTAAGATTAAACAAATACTCAATCTGTTCCACCTGCTTTAATGCATTGCTTGCTAAAGGACTCAGCAAATGAGCTTGCTGTGTAGGAATAAGACGCTTAGCCACACGTTGAAATAAGGTGGTATCGAGCTGCTTTTCCAATTCAGCCAAAGCCATACTGATAGCGGATTGGGATAAAAACACCTGTTTCGCCGCTGCCACCGTACTACCACGATGATAAACCGCTAAAAATATTTCTAATTGCTTTAAGCTAATACGCATGGCTGGATGCTTCCTCGTGATTAAGGTGAAGAGTGATGAGCAAATCTATCAATTATATTGATAGATTATATAGATATTACTGATTTTTATTTATAAACAAAAATCTGTAATATAAAAACCGTATTAATCTTCATGCTGTTTTTATCGGTTCTGTTACCATGAGTCAAACCCAACGTACATCATTCTTCAGTCATGGCAAAGCGTTACTGCCCGGTTTACTTTTAATCGCTGCCATTGTGATTGCCTCTACTGTCTTGTTCCGTTTGGGCGTAGGTCAAGCCTATGGTCTGAGTCCATTGATTTTTTCCATCTTGCTGGGCATGATCGTCGGCAATACCTTTTTTAAATATCTGAGTCATGCCGCTAATCCTGGCGTGACCTTTGCTAAAAGTAAGCTCTTACGCTTAGGGATTATTCTGTATGGTTTTAATTTAACCGTGAATAAGGTCTGGGCACTTGGTCTACAAGCCATTCTAATTGACGCAGTAATGCTCATTTCAACCTTTGTCCTAACCTACTGGCTCGGCACCAAGGTACTAAAAATGGATAAAGACACCAGCATTTTAAGTGGCGCAGGCTGTAGCATATGCGGTGCTGCGGCAATTATGGCCACCGCCTCGGTCGCTCGGGCGAAAACCTCGGCCGTCAGCCAAGCCGTGACAATCATCGTTCTTTTCGGTACGCTGGCGATTTTTATTTATCCAATGTTATTTCCACTCTTTACACACTATATTAGCGAGTCGGCCTTTGGGGTCTATGTCGGTTCCTCAGTGCATGAAGTTGCGCAGGTGGTCGCTATTGGCAAGGTCTTAGGACCTGAGGTAGCAGATACGGCCATTCTGTCCAAAATGGTGCGTGTGATTATGTTAGCGCCCTTTTTATTTGCCATTTCCTTTATTTTTTATCGTAAAAAAGACGATAATACAAGCGATGACAATGCCCCTAAACGATTAGCCCTACCGTGGTTTGCAGTTTGGTTTTTAATCATGATTGGTGTGAATTCGGTACTCCCCATCCCCGCTGATTGGCTCAACAATATTTTATTTGTGGACAATATCTTACTGATGATGGCGATGGCTGGTTTAGGGCTCGGTACGCAATTTGCCACTCTCAGAGCCGCTGGACCACGCCCCTTTGCATTAGGCTTGATAGTTTTTATCTGGTTAATGACGGCAGGCATGGCTTTACAGCTACTCTTTGCCTAAACACACGCGGCCTCGCACTACCGCAATCCGATAGCATTGATGCTGTAGCGTGAGGCTGCGATCAAAGCCTAATTGATGCACTTCTCTCAATTGACGTAGCCAATCTTGCAGGCGCCTTTCCGTTGGCATGGGGATATCATGCAAGCTCAACCAATAACGCAACACATGCGCCTGCCTCCGCTCTGAAAGCTGACGCCACGCAAGCAAACTAAAGTCGCTTGCCCCAGGGCCTAAATCCAATTGTTCTAAATCAGCCGCCGCCACCTCTTCCAACAAGGCCTGCGCCTCCGCCATCAGGCGGGCATGGCGACTAAGCGTCTGCTTCCATTGCGGCCACGCCCGCTCCAGCCCCGGAACCAGCAAGCGTCGCAAGGCACCTCGCTTATAACGCAGATCTAGATTACTCGGATCCTTAATCATCTCAAAGCCGCTGAGCGCCGTAAATCGCGCCGCGGCTTCCATAATCACTTGACGTTCTAGTTGCAACCAAGGCCGATGATAGCTCACACCGCCATAACGATGTTCATGCTGCATGCCTCCCATCCCCTTGACCCCACTGCCTCGCAACAAACGCAATAATAAGGTTTCCGCTTGATCATTCAGATGATGCGCCAAAATAAAATGCTGAATCTGATGCGCTTGACAATAGTCACTATAGGCTTGATAACGTGCGAGACGTGCGGCTGCCTCCTCACCTAGACCAGAATGCCGTGCCACCGTCACCCGCAGCACCTCACAGTGAGCACCCAAATACGCCGCTAGGGCCTGGCAATGCTCCGCCCAAACGTCTGCCTCAGACATCAAACCATGATGAATATGAAGCACATGCAAGCTAATATTAAACTTGCGGACCATAGGGATCATAGCCGCCAGCAGCATAGAGGAGTCGGCGCCACCGCTTAAGCCCACGGCAATACGGAGGGCTGGCGTAGCGGTGGGATTAGCCGATTGAAGTGAGCGCAATAAATCGACGAGTGGCTTCATTAAGCCGCTCGTCGATTTCGCTTCATAAAAAAGAATTAAGGAGGGATGGTAATATTCGCTTAGCGGCTTAGGCTTTTTCAACGAAGCTACCATAAGCCATTAAACGCTCAAGACGACGATTCACTAACTGAGTAGCACTCATGCCGTGTAATGAGCGTAACGCTTCAGTTAAGGCGCGACGTAAGTTACGGTACATGAGCTGATGGTCACGATGTGCGCCACCGACAGGCTCAGGAATCACCTTATCAATAAGACCTAATTGCTCTAATTTCGGTGCCGTAATAGCCAAGGCCTCGGCTGCCACCGGCGCCTTGTCGGCACTACGCCATAGAATAGAGGCGCACCCCTCGGGCGATATCACTGCATAGGTCGCATACTGCAACATTTGCACCACATCACCCACCGCAATCGCCAAGGCGCCACCAGAACCGCCCTCACCAATAATGGTCGCAATTAAAGGCACCTTTAACTCAGCCATGGCGTAAAGATTTTGCCCAATCGCCTCCGACTGACCACGTTCCTCTGCACCAATACCTGGGTAAGCACCCGGGGTATCGATAAAGGTAAAGATCGGTAAGTCGAACTTTTCAGCCAAACGCATAAACCGCAACGCCTTACGATAACCCTCGGGCCTAGGCATACCAAAATTACGGCGCGCCCGCTCCTTGGTGTCGCGACCCTTTTGGTGACCGATCACCACACAAGGCTCACCATTAAAACGAGCTAAGCCACCGACAATCGAAGGATCATCTGCATACATACGGTCGCCATGCAACTCATAAAAATCAGTAAATAAACCGTCAATATAATCCAGGGTATAAGGACGCTGTGGATGACGCGCTACCAATGCGGTCTGCCAAGGTGATAACTTCTTATAGATGGACTCAGTTAAGTCGTCACTCTTTTGCTGAAGCTTAGTGATCTCCTCGGATATATCAACCACGGAGTCGCCGGACATATGGCGTAATTGATCAATCTTCTGCTCCAACTCTTCGATTGGTTTTTCAAATTCCAAATAGGTGTTTTTCATCTTTTTGCTCTATAGCCTTTTATTCTACTGAGTGAAATATCGTTGCTATGCCACAGCGTCGTCAAGCATACTACGCCACATATACCAAGTCGCTACCGTCTGCCAAGGCTGCCAATTATCAGCCAGCTCACGCACTTCAAAACGCGAGACCGGCTCACCACTAAAATAATGCTTGGAGACCGCCTTAAGTAGTCTGGCATCCTCCAAAGGTAAAATATTAGGCCGATGTAAATTAAATATTAAAAACATCTGCGCCGTCCAAGCCCCAATGCCGCGAATCTGACACAGCTCATTTATCACTTCTTGATCCGACATTTTAGACCATTTTTTAGGATTAACGGTTCTAGCTTCAAAGTGATCAGCAAGATCAATCAAATTACCGGCCTTACGCTTGGCAATACCGATGGCTAACAATTGCTCCACCGTGCGGGCAGAGATACACTGGACGGTAGGTTGCTGACCACACAATTGAACTAGATTACGCCAGACCTGATTCGCACGAGCCTCGGAAGACTGCACCGAAATCAGCGAGCGCACCAAGGTACTAAAAGCACCTTGCGTTGTGGCGGCAAAGTACTCACCATCATATTGCTGAATAATTTTATTGAGAATACGGTCATTTGCTTTTAAATGCTCAACCGCCTCATCCCAATACGCCGGTTTTGTGCCTTTGCTAGCCATACTAAATCCTGCGCCACTGGGTCAAACCACCGGGCTTATCCTCTAACTCAATACCGGCTTGCTTTAATTGGTCCCGAATCTGATCGGCCAGGGCAAAATCTCGGGCCGCCTTGGCCTCACTACGTTGCTGAATTAAGCCTTCAACCTCAACCTCAGTTAAGGCACTGTCGCTACTTTGCTCACTACCTAAACGGGTATAGCGTGAGTAAGAACGTAAATAGACCACCGGATCCTGCTGTAAAATGCCTAAGAGGCCGCCTAATGCACGCATCTGTGCCGCTAAAGCACGATCTCCCTCACGGTTTGCCTGAGTTAACATCTCGAATAGAACCGCAATCGCCACCGGCGTATTAAAATCATCATTCATCGCCGCCTTAAAGGCTTTGGCGTAATCGCTGTCCCAATCAATTTCGACCGCAGGCTCTACCCCTTCAAAACCGAGATTATTTAAGCCTTGATAAAAACGATCCAGTGCATGTTGGGCGTCATTTAGATTGTCAGGGGCAAAATTTTGCTGACTGCGGTAGTGATTACGTACGATAAAAAAGCGTAACATCTCCGCTTCACGCACATGATAGGGATAGTCCGCCACCTCGGGATTCGTCTTATCGGTGCCGATCACCTGACGAATGGTCATAAAATTACCCAGTGATTTAGACATTTTGTCATTATCCACCATCAAGGGACCACAGTGCATCCAGTGATTTGCTAAGGTACCACCAAAGGCTCCCTCGGATTGAGCTATTTCATTTTCGTGGTGTGGAAATTTTAAATCTGGGCCACCGCCATGAATATCCAGCGGCATCCCTAACAAATCGCGACTCATGGCCGAACACTCAATATGCCATCCTGGACGACCCACACCGTAAGGCGAATCCCACTTACTATCCTCAGGATCCTCTGCTTTGGAGGCCTTCCACAACACAAAGTCCAAGGGATCCTCCTTGGCGTCAGAAATAGCTACACGCTCACCCGCACGCATTTCATCCGGACTGCGTCCAGAAAGCTTGCCGTACTCGGGAAAACTGCGAACACGATAATTGACATCACCGTCTTCACTCTGATAAGCCAAGCCCTTTTCTTCAAGTGCTTGAATAATTTCCACCATCCCCTGTACATGACGCGTCGCGCGTGGTTCATGATCCGGTGCTTGCACCGATAAGGCACGCTCATCAGCATGCATCGCCTCAGTGAAAAAACTCGTCACCTGATGCAAAGGCTGCTGTGTCGCCACCGCACGACGGATAATCTTATCGTCGATATCCGTGATATTGCGTACATAGGTAACCTCATAACCCTGGCAACGCAACCAACGCTGAACCACATCAAAACTCACCAACATACGCGCATGACCTAAATGACAAAAGTCATAAACCGTCATACCACAGACGTACATGCGGATTTTATTTGCTTCAACAGGCTTTAATTCATCCTTGCGACGTGTTAAAGAGTTATATATCAACATAGGTTATGAGAAATAAAGTTACAATAGAGGATTAATTTAGATCGTTAAGTATAGCAATCTAGCACCTTTTCTGTTGAGTATTGCCCCGATGAATAAGAGAAAGATTCCTTTATATATTGCTTTTAGCTTTGCTTTAAGTGGCCTTTATGCACCGGTGTCGGCGCAGTACATCCCTTTGACTGATTTACCTGAAGTACCACTGCAGATGAACGAAGGCGGTCAGCTGATACAAGCCTATCCCCAAGGCAGTGCGGCGCCAGTCAGTGATGAGCTAAGTTTAGAGATAGCGGATAGTCTCAATCTTGAACCCTTGGATCAAACACTCTATGATGCGCCCTACGGACAAATCTCGGCCACCCCTATCGAGTTCCAAACGCTTAATCAAGCAGCGACGGTTCCTGCTGGCAGCACTGGCGCTAGCGGTCTGACAAGCTCAGCACAAAGCGATGCAGCTACGGATGGTGGTTGGCAGGGCTTGGCTAATCTATTACAAAAACTAGAACCCAAGGTCGACACCAGTCTGCCCGAGAGCCGTAGTCAATTAAGCAATCGCATTAACGCCCTTATCAATACAGGACGTTATCAAGCCGCCTTAGATGAAATCAACAAGGTCTTCAGTAGTACTGGCTATATTGAAAGCCCAGGTGAAGATGTGCAGTTACGCTTTTTAGAAGCACGTGCCTATAGTGGCTTGGGCCAATACCAACAAGCACTGGCACGCTATAAGGACTTAAACAGCAAATACCCGGAGCTACCTGAGCCTTATAATAACTTAGCCGCACTGCAAATGAGCTTGGGCTTATTGGATGAAGCCTATGAATCACTCAGCATGGCAACAACACTCCGACCTAACTATGGCTTGGCACAACGCAATTTGGCGATGGTACATTTACTCAAAGCCCAACAAAGCTTTGAGATCGCTGCCAAACAACGGGTTGCCGGCGCTGCTGAGGCCGCACAGTCAATTCGTCAAATCATTGAGAGAGGACAAAGCAAATGATGTTAAAATCAAGCCGTTTAGTCGCATTAACACTAGCGGCCACATTCACTATGGCACCTGCAACGACGGTGCTATCACAAACAAATAATCAAAAGGATTCAAGTGCTATGTCAAATACACGCGTTAAATTAGTAACTAATATGGGTGATATTGTTTTGGAATTAGATGGTGCTAAAGCGCCTATCACCACGCAAAACTTTCTGGACTATGTGAAAAACGGTTTTTACAGCAATGTGATTTTCCACCGCGTGATTCCTAACTTTATGATTCAAGGTGGCGGTTTTGAGCCAGGTATGAATCAGAAAAACACAAACGCGCCCATTACCAATGAAGCGGATAACGGTTTAAAAAATGATAAGTACACCATCGCCATGGCGCGTACTCAAGATCCGCATTCTGCTTCTGCGCAATTCTTTATTAACACCAACAATAACGACTTCCTTAACTTCACCGCCCCTAGCGTTCAAGGTTGGGGCTATGCCGTTTTCGGTAAAGTGGTTGAAGGCACTGAGGTAGTGGATGCGATTGAAAAGGTAGCCACCGGTACCCGCGGTTTCCACGGCGATGTACCACGTGAAGACGTAATTATCCAAAGCGCAGAAATTGTTGAATAAACTGTCTCTCACAGGCACGGTTTATTTGGCCTCAGATATTCATCTGGGGCCCACTATCCCCCGTACTAATCAAGCTTTCTATCACTTTTTAGCAGAGGCTGCAAGCGCCGCCGACAGCTTGATTCTGGTGGGGGATATTTTCAATTACTGGATTGGCGATGATATTGCCATGCACCAGCCAGAGCCATGGTTAACAGAGGCACTCACTCAGCTACAGCGCTTTGCCGCTCAAAAGCCGCTCTATTTAATCCGTGGCAATCGTGATTTCCTGATTGGTCACGCCTTAGCCGAACGGCTTGGGGCAAGACTATTAGCCGATCAAATTATTTTACATGTTGATGATCTGGCGGTTTATCTTAGTCATGGCGATGAGCTATGTACCGACGATAGGGGCTTTATGCTCTTTAGAGCATGGACACGTCAAGCTTGGCTACAACAGCTATTTTTTAAACTCCCGCTCACATGGCGCCTAGCGATTGCCAATAAGGCACGTAAAAAAAGCCAAAGCAAGCAGGCTGCGCCTAACTACCAGCACCAGCGTGGTGATGTGACAAAAGCTGCTGTTAGGCGTGTGTTTGAGCAATATCCAGGGCTTCAAGGCATGATTCATGGGCACACCCATAAGCCGCAGCAGCATCTCATAGCACTAAATGGCAAAAGCTATTGGCGTGTGGTGCTACCTGACTGGGAGCTAGATCAAGCAGCTCCCCGCCAGGGCTATGCCATCTTAACTAAAGACGGTGTGCAATTGATCAGCGCTTAAGCCTGCTTTACAAATAACCTAGCGCCCATAAACCAACCACGGCACCAAAAATAATACGGTAAATCGCAAATGGTTTATAACTGAATTTAGAAACAAAGCGTAGAATCGCTCGCACTAACACCAAAGCACTTAAAAAAGCAAAAATAAAACCAACCACGATCGCTGAGATATTTTCATCACTCAGCTGATCACCGTATTTATATAGGCTCAGCACGGTCGCCGCCAACATGGTCGGCATCGCCAAAAAGAAAGAAAACTCGGTCGCCGTACGACGCGGAATACCGGCAATCATACCGGAAATAATGGTAGCGCCAGAACGTGAGGTACCTGGTACCATCGCCAAACATTGAGCAAAGCCCACCACCAAAGCCTGCTTCCAAGTGATTTTTTCCAGCCCTGCACCAAGCGGTGTATTCTCATCAAGCAGTTGATTGGCCTTGCTCATATGCGGACGACTTTCCACCCACAGCATAATCAAACCACCGACGATAAGGGTAAACACATAAACAAAAAACTTGCCGTCCAGTAGTTTAGCCACTTGATCAATAATCAATAAACCAATCACCGCTGCCGGCAGAAAGGCCAAAATAAGATTACGCGTCACCAATACATACTTTTGTTCACGCCGCAATAAACCGCCCAACAACTCCAGCAGATAATGACGATAAATCCAGATAACAGCAAGAATAGAGCCAAACTGAATCACGATTTCGTAGACTTTGACCTCACCGGAGTCAAAATTAATCCAGTCACCCCAAATAATTAAATGCGCTGTGCTGGAAATCGGTAAAAACTCGCTTAAGCCCTCAATCATACCGATAAATGCGGCTTTTAAAAGATAAATAATATTCATACTCAATGACTTATAGAATTAGCGCTAAGCTACATTGAAAGGCTAAGTCCCTATCGTGCTTACTTAGCCTCATGCGTGAAAATATTTGCGATACTACTTCGCTGCATTTAAGGTCTGCACTAATTGAGCGAAGATCTTGGGGCTAGCGGCGAGTACATTACCCGTACGCATCCAATTCTGCTCCCCTTGCCAATCACCAATTAGACCACCGGCCTCCAACACCAACAAACTACCGGCCGCAGTATCCCAGGCATTTTGCTTAAGACCGCAGTAGGCATCTAAACGACCACAAGCTAAATAAGCCAACTCTAGCACCGTACTACCTAAACGACGGAAGCCATTGCTGCGACTAATTAATTCATTAATAAACTGCGTATCAGCATGCTCAGCACTAAACTTACTAGCCACGCTAATAATCGCCACATCCAAGCTAGGACAAGGACTGACACGAATACGGCGATCATTTAAAAAGGCCCCGCCCCCACGACTCGCCGTAAAGAGCTCATTGCGATTAGGATCGTAAATCACTGCCTGTTCAATCTGACCACGTACGGCTAAGGCGATGGAAACGGCATAATTAGGAAAACCATGAATAAAATTCTTAGTACCGTCTAAGGGATCGATAATCCAACGATACTCAGAGTCCCCGGTAATACCCGACTCCTCGGCCACAAAGGCGTGATCAGGATATGCCTCACTCAAAATCTGAATAATAGCTTCCTCAGCATGACGATCAATATCAGTGACATAATCGCCTGGACCCTTGGTGGAGATGGAGATTTTATCTAGATGTAAACTGGCACGGTTAATGATATTGCCGGCGCGACGGGCTGCCTTAATGGCAGTATTAAGCATTGGGTGCATGATTATTACAGAACAAGTTTAGTAAAATCACTATTTTAAATGACAACACAATTTTGAGCTACCTAAGCTAGACTTTTCCTAGTAATAGTTAGAAGATAAACAGCATGAGCATCAATTCACTCGCAAGAACACATTTTATAATGACCAATCCCAGCCACCCGGGTAATGTCGGTGCTGCCGCACGCGCCATGAAAACCATGGGTTTTGAGCGATTGCGCTTAGTAAAACCGCGCTTTGAGCAGATGATGCAACATGAAGAAGCCATAGCATTTGCCAGCGGCGCCCAAGATGTGCTTGCTAATAGCCTTGAGTTCGCTAGCTTTGAGGAGGCCTTACAAGGCACCACACTCAGCTTCGCACTGACCGCCCGCCCCCGCGATATAGGGCCCAATTGTCTGCATCTACGCGCTGCGGCACAATTAGCCAAAAATCACTTAGCGGCGGATTCAGCGCACCACGTGGCCATGGTGTTTGGTACTGAGCGTAGCGGTTTAAGTAATGAGCAAATCAGTCATTGTCACTATATTTGCTATATCCCGGCCAACCCCAACTACAGTTCCTTAAACATCGCCCAAGCTATGCAACTCACCGCCTGGGAGCTACGCTATGCCTTGCTTGAGGCAAAAAATAGCGATGAGGCTAGCGCCATCCATGCTGAACCAAATAGCGCTGCGCACTTCCCTGCACCCGCTCAGGATCCCCTAGCACCGCAAGAAAAGGTGGAGGCACTGATGGCCCATTGGCAAGAGGCGCTGGAGGCCATTGAATTTATTGACCCCGAGCGCCCTAAACAAACCATGTTAAAAATGCGTTATTGGTTAATGCGCAGCCGCCTTACGCAAAATGAATGCGATATGTTGCGCGGCGTTTGCACACAAATCCTCAAACACGCCAATTCAGCTTAAGCCATGCCCTCACAGAACTGAAGCATGACCTTTGTCCTAAGGTAGCTGCCATATATAAAAATAAAGCGCCTTAAACTAAGGCTAAGGCGCTCCCCGAACTCAACGACATCACTGCCTATCCTGTCTGCTCCGACTCATCCGCCAAGGCATTTTCAAGGTCTTGCTTCGCATGCGCCACCGAAATATGCTCAACCCGGGTAAAGGGTAAATCAAAGCCCGCAGCCTCAAGCGTTTTGCGGACACCCAACATGATTTTCGGCAACTCATCAAAATACACAGCAGCCGGTACCCATGCACGTAAATTAAGCACCAAGCTATTTTCACGATACTCATTCACATACACAGAATAAGGTAAATCCTTAATCACTTGCTCATTGCGCTCTAGTAATCGCTTCAGCAAGGCAATGGCTTCCTCTGTATCTTCACCGTAATGCAGCGCAACGGGTAAATCAATACGACGATTGGCATTACGACTAAAATTAATAATGGTGCTATTCCACACCGTACTATTCGGTATGGTAAGCAAAATACCATTAGCCTGCTTGATACTGGTTAAGAACAAGCCGATTTCCTCAACCGTACCTTCATAATTACCACCAATGCTCACATACTCCCCTTGCGCTAAGGGACGTAAGCTTAACAACATAATGCCCGCCGCAATATTCTGTAGCGTGCCTTGCAAAGCCAAACCAATGGCCACACCGGCCGCACCTAAAGCAGCAATTAAACTGGCGGTCTGCACACCGAACTGGGACAGGACGACCACAATGGTCAAAATACGAATAATCCATTGCACAAAGGAACTAATCATCGGCAATGCGGTGGTATCCACCTTACGCTTGGTATGGCCAAGGCGACGAATGGCTCGACACACCAAATTAGAAATAGCCCACCCTAGTATTAAAATCACAATGGCACTGACAAAGTCGATCACAAACTTTTCCAGTAGCGGGATATATGGACTAATGGTTTCGAACATCAGAACTCCTAATAAAATAGTATTAATTGTCACATTGAGACTTTATACTTAGATGAGCAATAAAAGCAAATCATATTGAAACAGGTTGTAGCAATGTTTAATCAGGTCAGAAATATAATCAGCCCCCAGAGAATCCCTTTTCAAGCATTTGATGATGCCGCAAAAGCGTGGGAGCAATTACACTTTATTTATGAAAGAAACTGCAATTTTATACGTCAACACTTTCATCAATACGCCAATCAAAACTTACCGGAAAATCAGGCCATTCGTGCCTTTTATCCTGCCGTTCGTTTACAGATCACTCATCACCACGATGTAGACTCGCGCCTCTCCTACGGCTTTGTGGAGGGTCCTGGGGTGTATGAGACGACCGTAACACGACCGGATTTATTTAAGCAGTATTTAATTGAGCAAATTACACTCTTAATTAAAAATCACCAATGCAGTGTAGAAATCGGTGAATCCCAAACCCCTATCCCCTTGCATTTTTGTTTTAATCAAAATGAAGCCCTCGCTGAAGAGCGTCCAGCTATTTTGACCGATGCTGTGGGTGCGAAAATGCTGAATCACTTTGATGTGCCAAATCTGGCCCAAATTGATGATGCCATTGTCAATGGCACCTATCCCTTAACACCTGGCAAAGCCATGCCACTCGCCCCCTTTACTGCGGTCCGGGTGGATTATTCATTACAGCGTTTACAGCACTACACCGGCACAAAACCGGCGCACTTTCAGCAGTTTATTTTATTTACCAATTATCAGTTTTATGTTGAAGAGTTTTGTCATTATGCCAGGGAACAAGTGCAATCAGATGACTCAAGCTATACCGAACTGGTGTTACCGGGGGATATTCTGGTCGATAAGCTCCTGAGTGCAGAGCAAATCAAAGCGGCGACCGCCGGTGTCAAAAAACCGCAAATGCCTGCTTATCATTTAAAACGAGCCGACGGCAGTGGCATCACACTGGTCAATATTGGTGTTGGTCCTTCCAATGCCAAGACCATCACCGACCATATTGCCGTATTACGTCCTACCGCTTGGTTGATGGTGGGACATTGCGCTGGACTTCGCAGTAGCCAACAGCTAGGCGATTATGTGTTAGCGCATGCCTATGTGCGTGAAGACCATGTGCTGGATGAGGATCTACCCCTCTTTGTGCCCATACCCGCCCTGGCAGAGATTCAAGTAGCCTTGGAGGAAGCGGTTGCCGAAATTTCTGGCTTAAAAGACTATGAGTTAAAACGCATTATGCGTACAGGTACCGTGGCCAGCATTGATAATAGAAACTGGGAGCTGCGTTATCAGGAGGGACCGGTGCAGCGCCTGTCTCAATCCCGTGCCATCGCCCTAGATATGGAGTCAGCAACCATCGCAGCGAATGGCTTTCGTTTCAGAGTGCCTTATGGCACCTTATTATGCGTGTCCGATAAGCCATTGTATGGTGAATTAAAGCTGCCTGGCATGGCGACGGAGTTCTATCGGATTCAAGTTGCGCAGCATCTGCAAATTGGTATACGCGCCTTGGAAATACTCAGAAAGATGCCCAAAGAACGTATCCACTCGCGCAAGCTGAGAAGCTTTATTGAGACCGCCTTTCACTAAGCCTTGCTCTCGGTGCTGACATCACACGCACCACGGAAGCACTGACATGATGCCGGACGCCATCGCGTCCGGCTTTAATAGCACGATCTATAATAGTTTAAGCTTAAATCTGCCCCTTAATTTTCGCTTGCAGGCGCTTAGGATTTTTATGCGCCAGTCATACTATCCTCAACCAGGCTTGGTTGCAAAGCCTAAGACTGTCATATAATATTAAGCACGACATTCGCACAGAGTAGCTGCAAGCAAGTGCCAATAAATCATCGCTTTAACCGCAGCCTTCAAGCCGCAAGCGGCACCTCCTAATCAAGTAATAAGTGATAGCTTTAATGACAACGAGTGATTTATCATCCCATACGCCCATGATGCGACAATACTTTAAGCTTAAACAGGAAGCGGGTTCGATGCTGCTGTTTTATCGCATGGGTGACTTTTATGAGATGTTTTATGATGATGCAATCAAAGCCGCACGCCTACTTAATCTCACCCTAACTAGCCGCGGTACCAGTGAGCCTATCCCGATGGCTGGCGTACCGGTGCATGCGATGGAGCAGTACTTAGCCCGTTTGGTCGCCATGGGTGAATCTGTGGCAATTTGTGAGCAGATTGGCGATCCGGCAACGAGCAAAGGCATTGTCGAGCGACAAATTGTGCGCACAGTAACCCCTGGTACCCTCACCGATGACAGTCTGCTACCAAGCAATAGCGATCGTCCACTGTTAGCCATTTATCTTAGTCACAAAGCACGCCACCGTAAATATGGCCTAGCGTGGATGAACTTAGCCAGCGGTGAATTTAGGGTAAATGAATGTGCCATTGATAATTTAGCCTCCGAAGTGCATCGAATTGCGCCAGCAGAAATTATTACAGCTGATTCATTTAAGCTTGAACTAAATTATCCGGCGGCCTATAGCAAAACAGCAGATTGGCATTTTGAGTTAAGTGCTGCCGAGGCCAAGCTTTGCAGCCATTTTGCAGTCGATAGTTTAACCGCCTTCGGCTTAGATGAGCTACCCAATGCTACCATCGCCGCCGGGGCTTTATTAAGCTTTGTAGAAAACACACAAAAGCGTAGCCTCTCGCATATCAAACCGATTCAGCCAGATGATACGCAAGACTATTTGATCTTAGATCCGGTCACCCGCAAAAACTTAGAAATTACCCAAACCATTAGCGGTGACAGTAGTCCCACCCTATTTAGTCTGTTAGACCATTGTCATACAGCGATGGGAAGCCGTTTATTGCGTCGCTTTTTGCATCACCCCTTACGCGCCAATGCACCGATTCTAGAGCGCCAGCTTTGTGTACAGGCCTTTTATCATCTCTATACCACACGTCATTTCGATGATCCGATTCAGGGTTTTGAGCTTTTTTTAAAAAACACACCAGATATTGAGCGTGTGGCGACTCGCATTGCCCTTAGCTCAGTGCGGCCAAAGGAATTAGCTGCGCTACGCGATGCCTTAGTCAAACTACCTGCGCTATGTGAATTGATTGCGGCAAACTTTAGCGAGACACCGGCGTTGCTTAAACTACATACGCTGTTAACAATTGATCCTGAAGCAGCGCAGCTATTACAAGGAGCCATTGCAGCGGAGCCTGCCACGATGCTGCGAGATGGTGGTGTGATTGCCGACGGTTTTGATAGTGAACTCGATGAGTTGCGCCGATTGACGACTGATAGTGGCGAGTTTTTACAACAACTAGAAGCACGTGAACGAGAAAAAACCGGTATTAGTAATTTACGGGTGGAATATAACCGCGTGCACGGCTTTTTTATTGAGGTTAGCAAGGGACAAATCGAAAAAGTTCCCACAGAATACCGCCGTCGCCAGACCCTGAAAAATGTTGAGCGCTATATTACGCCGGAGCTAAAGGCGTGGGAAGATAAAATTCTCTCCGCTAAGGATCGTTGCTTAAGCCGTGAAAAATGGCTTTTTGAGCAATTAATTATACAATTACAAGCCCATGTTGAAGCCATGCATCAGGCCTCGCACGCCTTGGCTCAACTAGACGTGTATAAGGCCCTAGCGCATCATGCCTATGCCAATCAATGGGTACTGCCCGAATTAATTGAGGGACCAATGATTCACATTAGGCAAGGACGTCACCCCATTGTCGAACGCAGCATCGAGCGCTTTACGCCCAATGATTGCCAACTCGATGCACGCCGACGTATGCTGTTGGTGACTGGCCCAAATATGGGTGGTAAATCCACCTATATGCGACAGACCGCCTTAATTGTATTGCTAGCGCGGATGGGTAGTTTCGTACCGGCTGAGGCGGCTCAAATTGGCCTAATTGATCGTATTTTTACCCGTATCGGTGCAGCTGATGACTTAGCTGGCGGGCGCTCCACCTTTATGGTGGAAATGACCGAGGCGGCAACCATTTTAACGGCCGCCACGCCAAATAGCTTAGTGCTGATGGATGAAATTGGTCGCGGCACATCCACCTACGACGGTCTTGCGCTTGCTTGGGCCATTGCCTGCCGTTTATTGACACATAATCAAGCATTAGTACTCTTTGCTACCCATTATTTTGAGTTAACCCGCTTGCCAGAACAGTTTGAAGACGTTGCTAATGTGCATTTAAGTGCGGCTGAGTCTGCGCAGGGGCTAGTCTTTTTACATGAGGTTAAGGAGGGTCCAGCCAATCGTAGTTACGGTATTCAAGTGGCACAACGAGCTGGTATCCCCATGGCAGTTATTCGGCAAGCGAAGCGTGAGCTGGATAACTTGGAGTTAAAGGCCGAGGAGCGCCCGCAGCTGGATTTATTTAGTGCCCCGCTAGAGGAAATCAATCAACAAGCAAATGACGATCAGCTTGAGCTAAAAGCGTTTAAAGAAAGTCTTGCTGCGATTGATCCAGACTCGCTCAGCCCTCGAGAGGCTTTAGATCTACTGTATCAGCTCAAAAACCAATTCGGTGGGGACTAAGGCTTCTTGCTGCAACTTTGAGGCAAGTACTGGGTGCGCACGATGACTTTTTCGAATGATAAAAAACCTAAAGCCTTAGACAAGAAAGAAATTATAGGGTAGAATATCTTTTTTTGCGTGCCAGTAGCTCAACTGGATAGAGCACCCGCCTTCTAAGCGGGCGGTTGTGAGTTCGAGTCTCGCCTGGCGCGCCATCAAACAGAGATAGCTGTCTTAGGATATGATGAGTATTAACAACATATCCATGCTAGCTAGCTGAAGTTTTTAAGTAGTAGCGGCTTCTTTCATTGACATAATAAATTTACCTGCTATACTTATTAATTCTTCTGTGGTGACCGTAGCTCAGTTGGTAGAGTCCCGGATTGTGATTCCGGTTGTCGTGGGTTCGAGCCCCATCGGTCACCCCATCAATTTCTTTTCAATCGATCTCCCACACTGACTTAGATTATTTCAATTCTCAACGATGAGAATAGAAAAATAAGCCACGATCCTAGTTGCCTTTAGTTTAAATACAGAATTAAATCATTAAAGTTTAAACTAAATAATTATCATCTTGATGGTATTATTATCCCATCTTCAACATGGATAATAAAATCCACGCCCTAGGTATTGGCCATCTAGCACTTGTAAACTAACCCTGATGTAAGTTCTCCACAGCCCAATATCGTATTAAGCTTAGCAACACCTTCTGAACAATCTAGCAAAAGCGCGATGTACTCCAAAACTAGGCGATTAGTGTGTTGATGGCAATACAGCCATGAAAACATAAAATAAATTTGAAGCAGCAGACTTTAACATCGTTAGCTTTAATGACTTACTGCTTAGTAAGCGTCTGATTGTGCAAACTGATGGAAGATTAGCAATAGTCAGCGATAACAGTTCAGTCTATACCACAGAAGACATTAACGCATAACGAACAGATATAAGCACCTGCAATCGCATTCAAACATTACGAGGACAGAGAAAACAAGGGCAAAGGTATGAGGTATGAGCATTGATTCTTCACCGCCCTATGAAGAAGTACTAAAGTTTCTGAGCACTCAGAAACTTTATGCTGAGGATCTACCGGACTGGTCTTTCTCTAATGACGCTAGCGAAACTTACGAATTATCGTTTGGTCTACTTGATAAGTACAGCTTGGAACGCACAAAATTCATCGTAGAATTATTGATACAATACTCACCAAAGACAAAGAAAAGACTATTTAAATTCACTTTGTTAAAGGTAGAATATAAAGACAAGGGTACTACTCGCTATTACCAATTAGAAATCAAAAGCTTTAAAAATATTAAAAAGAGTTTTGGGCATAATCTGCCGCATGAACATATAGGACGCAATCCCGAGGGGCGCGTGAATGGCTCGTTGGATTGGCTTGATTGGGATTTTGAACAAGCATTTTCCCATTTTTGCTCGCGGGTACGTATTGACTTTGACAAGAGACCACGAGCCCCAGAAACATTTGAATTATAAGGGCATACTATGATTTGTAAAAGCTTTGCTGAAATGACAGGTTTTGAATGCCACCCCTTAAACGAAGAAAGCACGGTGGTTTACGTTGCTACGCCATTTACTTTTGAGGACGGAGACACGCTCCCGCTTTATGTTGAGAAAATAGCCAACAGTCACATACGATTTTTTGATGATGGAGAGCTTGCTCTGCATTTTCTGGGTAGAGGATTAAGCGGAGCTAAGAAAAACATAACATATAGTTTTTTAAGCGCCATTGCCTCCAAAAACAACTTAACTTTTGAGAAGAATATTTTAGAAAAAACATCTTCAATCGCTGAGGCTTCAATCGGCTTTGCAAGCTACCTAAGCGCCCTTTTAGATATAATCGCATGGGAAAAAGAAAACATAAATATTGATCTTAATATTATCGAGACAATTAAATAGCCCTAAAAGCATGGCGACTTAAATAACCACTTTTCAGCCACTCAAGCCGCAAGCCTATCGTACGACGGGCGTGACATAGGGGTCTGCTATAATAAGCCCTGAGCCTAGCAGCCGCCTTACAATCAACCCATTCCTCACAATCTTTAATGCCCACTCGTATACCATTGTTTAATGATTTTTCCAGCTATCTGAAGCTGTTCCGATTAGCACTGCCTATTATTCTGGCAAATGCTTCGGTACCCTTGCTGGGACTGGTTGATACCGCCGTGATCGGGCAAACGGGTCAAACAGCCGATCTGGCGGCGATTGCTTTAGCCTCGCTAATTTTCAGCTTTGTTTACTGGGCTTTCAGCTTTTTGCGCATTGGCACGACAGGCTTTATTTCCCAAGCCGTGGGTGCAAATAACGACGATGAATTGCTGACCGTGGTATTTAGAACCCTGATGCTAGGCACCGTTATCGGCTTGGCACTCATCATACTACAGCAGCCCATCCGCAGCATAGCCAGCTATTTTTTATCCGCCAGCCCCGAAGTTAATGCCTTAGTCAAAGACTATTTCATCATTCGCATTTGGGGTGCGCCCGCCACTTTGATCACCTTTGCGCTGATGGGGATTTTTATTGGTCTCGGTTGGACCAAGCAAATTCTTGTGATTCAACTGCTTTTGAATGGCTTGAATATGCTTTTAAACGTGTTCTTTGTGGTGTTTTTAGCGATGGGTGTTAAGGGCATTGCGCTTGGCACCTTAATTGCCGAATGGGTGACGCTTGGTTACGGTCTGCTTTTAATTATCAAAAAGCTCGATATACTTCCCCTGCGCTCACATTATCAAAGACTCTCGGTACAAATTTTTGATAGCACTAAAATTAAGGCTTTATTTCTAGTAAATAGCGATATTATGATTCGCACCTTGGCGCTACTTGCCGGTTTTGGCTGGTTCGCCCGTCAAGGAGCGAGTTTCGGTGATGCCACCTTGGCTGCCAATCATATTCTGCTGCAGTTTATTTCCATGGCAACCTATTTTTTAGATGGTTTTGCTAATGTCACTGAAATGCAGGTCGGTCAAGCCTATGGCGCAAAAAAAAGACAGCGCTTTTTGCGAGCGGTCATCGATAACAGCGTCATAGCTGCCTTTAGCTCCCTGCTACTCGCGTTATTACTGCTTTTCTGCGGTCAATTTTTTATCCAAGCCCTAACGCCGGATGCCGAATTGCAAAGCATCGCCAATCAACATAAAGTCTTTGCTGCTGGCTATATTTTTATCGCCTTTGCAACCTTTCAGCTAGACGGTATTTTTGTCGGTGTGACGGATAGTAAAGCCATGCGCAATTCCACCGTCATCGCCTTTCTAAGCATGCTATTAAGCGGTTATTTACTTATCGGCCCGCTTGCTAATAACGGTCTCTGGCTCGCCTTGATTATATTTGTGATTGTGCGCGGTCTAGTGCTATTACGTTACTATCCGAGAATAGTCAATCAAACAAAGTGGCAAGACTAAAAGGATGTTTTACATAAGTTGATCCTGTTATAATTAAGTTATAACGACTAGTTAACAACATAAGGAGTTAAGTATGAAGGGTTTAAAAGGTCATCCAGAGATCATTGACTACATGAACAAGTTATTAGCCGGTGAATTAGCGGCACGTGATCAGTATTTTATCCATTCACGCATGTATGCTGAGTGGGGTTATAACAAGTTATTTGAGCGCATCGATCATGAAATGGATGATGAAACAGGTCACGCACATGACTTTATTCGTCGTATTTTGATGCTTGGTGGCACCCCTGTGTCAGCACCTTCAGAAGTTAACATCGGCTCGGATGTGGTGCAGATGCTGAAAAATGACTTAAAACTCGAGTTAGAGGTTCAGGCTAATCTTAAAAAAGGCATTGTGCTTTGTGAAAAGCACCAAGACTATGTGACTCGTCAAATGCTGGTTGAGCAGTTAAAAGACACTGAAGAGGATCATGCACATTGGCTTGAGCAGCAGTTAAACCTCATTGACCATATGGGTCTTAAAAACTACTTACAGAGCCAAGTTTAATAAGGAGCTTGTATGAAAGGCGATCGTCAGGTTATACAGGCTTTAAATAAAACGCTACGAGTGTATTTAACCTCAATTAACCAGTACTTTTTGCATGGTCGCATGCATAAAAACTGGGGCTTTGATGCCTTAGGCAAGCATATCTACAAGGAATCCATTGCTGATATGAAGTTTGCCGACGACATCATTGAACGCATTTTACTGCTAGAGGGTCTGCCAAACTTACAGGATCTCGGTAAGCTTTACATTGGTGAAAGTCCAGTTGAAACCCTTAACTGCGACATCAAAACCGAAGAGCTTAAGGATGAGGTGCTGATGGAGTCGATCAAGCTAGCTGAGGAGTTAGAGGACTTCGTGACGCGTGATCTTTTAGAAAAGCTAAAAACGCATAATGAAGACCACTGGGACTGGCTACAGATGGAGCTTGAGCTGATCGAGGAGCTTGGCACAGAAAACTATCTACAAACCGTGGTAGAAAGAACGCCTGAATAGCGCATTTAAAGCCAACACAAAAATAGCCGAGATAAAATTCTTATCTCGGCTATTTTACTGCTTACAAACTGAAATCTAACTAGAGTTTAACTGTCTCGCTCAAATCACTCACTTCCACTGAACGTAGCTGAGGGTTTTTAAGATAGGAACTCGCTACCTCAGCACAGCAGCCACAGCAGGTCGCTACACCTAATTCCGCCTGCAAGTCACTGAATGAGTTTACTGTGCCTGCTGCCACACTCTCCTGAATCTGGCGATCTGTAATGGCATTACAAAGACAAACGTACATAAAGTCTCCCCCTGAAACAGTACTATACTGCTGATGCTTCTATGCTTGCGGCCTATCACTAACAACTAAATCAAAAGCTACTGCAAATAGAAGATCGACTCAGATTAAAATATATCATTGTGTTCATCATTAAAACTATACATAATGATAACTGTTCTCATTATCAAACTCAAGTACTACCGGTCTTTTTTACAACAAATGAGTGACACTACTTATTGAGACATACAATCGCTCTTCACTCTCACTGATAAGCCAAAAGCCATCAAAAATGCTAGCATATAGCATAGTAACTGAGCAATTTATAGTCATGAGTCAAAGCAATCAAAATCACGATGATGCTATCCGCTTTCAAGGTCGCTTTTGGATTGAGCGCCATCATGGTACCTTTTTAGGCCCTGGTCGGATTGAGCTATTGGAACAAATCGAATCAGGTCGTTCCATTGCCGAAGCCGCTCGACAACTTGGCATGGGCTACAAAACAGCCTGGGATATGCTAAATGCGATTAATACCCTCGCGGATGAACCGGTGGTGATTAGTATTAAGGGTGGTCGACGAGGTGGCGGCTCTCGCATCACTGACTATGGTAAAAAGTTGATTGCATTTTATCGTCACATTGAAAGTGAATACCAGGCGATGCTGATATCCCTAGAGCAGCGCTACGCTAATATTAATGATTTTGCCGTTGAGCCAAGTCCACGCTTGCAACTTCGTACCAGTGCTAGAAATCAGCTATCGTGTAGTATCCAAGCCCTAGAAAAACGGGGACATCGTATTATGGTGCGCTTAAATCTGGGCGCAGCGCAAGAAATTCAGGCCATGATTACCCAAAAAAGCATTGATGAAATGAAGCTTTCTGTAGGTCAACAAGTCTTTGCGCTAATTAAAGCACCCATGATCTCGCTCAGTCAAGACAGTACAGAGGCCTTAGAGGGCGTACTAGAGGCAGTTGATCGAGATGAGGCAGGCGGAGCTGAACTACTAATTCATCTTAAAAGCGGTCAAACCATCGCTGCCATGATTGATGATGCATCCCAAGCCCCAGAATGCGGCGCAACCGTTTACGCCGCCTTTGATCCTAAGCAGGTGATTATTGCCACCTTTTAATCAGTTGATGGCTGTTTAGGCCTTGGTGCCAACAATCACGTGTGAGGCCTTGATAATAGCTGTCGCCTTAACACCGGGTGCTAAGCCTAAATTATCCACACTTTGATTGGTCACAATGGTCGTAATCACCATGCTCGGCGCAACTTCAAGTGCTACCTCAGCATTCACTGCGCCCTTATTTAATTCGGTCACGGTACCGGTTAATTGATTACGCGTTGAAAGCTTAACACCTTCTAAGTCTGTTGCTAGAATCACCGACGAAGCCTTAACTAAAGCAAAGGCTTTAGCACCCTCAGTGAGGCCTAAATGCGCGGTACTTTCTTTAGTAATAATGGCTGTGATTAACGCACCGTTAGCAATTTCGAGTGTGACCTCGTCATTAACTGAACCGGTGGTGATGGATTTAACGGTGCCTTCAAATTGATTACGTGCGCTAGTTTTCATAGACTCTCCTAAAGCTTAAAATTATCAAAATCTCTTTGGCAGGCGTCCATAATTTGTTGCCAAGCGTGCTCTTTGCCAAGCTTCGCTTGCATCTGACGGAAAGGCAGACGCTCGCTAATGACGCCTCGCCCAAAGAGAATTATATGATCAGCCAATGCCTTAATATCCTCTAAATCATGAGTAATCATCAGCATCGGCACATTAAATCGCTCCTGGATTTGAGCTAATTCCTCGCGCATTCTAACACGCAACATCACATCAAGCGCTGACAACGGTTCATCTAGTAATAACAGATCTGGCTCGGTTAATAAGGCTCTTCCCAACGCCACGCGCTGACGCTGCCCACCAGATAATTGACTCGGCAAACTGTAGGCCAAATCAGCAATACCTAAGGTCTCCAGCATGGTCATGGTTTTTTCTTTGGCGGCTGCGCCAAGCGGCAAAGGCCAGTGACGTAGGGAGTAAGCGGTATTTTCCAAGACATTCATATGAGGAAACAGTGCATAGTCCTGAAACACGATACCAATACGTCGTCGATGCGGCGGCACAAAAATATTTTTTTCGCTATCAAATAGCACACGATCGGCGAGTTTAATATAGCCTTTGCTTGGTCGAATCAAGCCAGCAATTACCTGCAAGGTCACACTTTTGCCGCAACCCGAGGGACCAAAAATCACGGTGCGATCAGTGGCCGTATCAAATTCCACCGACATAGGGAACTCGCGCTTATTTCTGCCCGATTTTTGCTTAAGATTGAGTTCAAACTTAACGCTTAAATGCATCGTTCTAGTCCACTAACGCTTCGGTGCCAACCAATAACCGGATGCCGCAAGAATAGTCACGCACACAACAGATATCAGCAGCACTAAAGCGTTTGCGCGGAAATCATCACCAGCCTGTACCGCATCATAAACCGCCATCGACAAGGTTTGCGTACGCCCTGGCAAATTACCAGCAAGCATTAAGGTCGCACCAAACTCACCCATTGCGCGGGCAAAAGCTAATAAGACACCAGCGGTAATACCGCGCGCTGCCAGCGGCAAACTCACCCGAAAAAACACGCCAAGCCCTCTGGAACCCAGCGTGCGTGCTGCATATTCGAGATTTTTCTGTACATCCTCAAAGGCCGCCCGTGCCGATTTAAAGACTAAGGGGACTGCTACTACCGTCGCAGCCACCACCGCCCCCTGCCAAGTAAAGACTAACTGTAGACCAAAGACCTTTTCTAACCAAGGGCCAAACGTACCGCGACGCCCAAACAGTACCAATAGATAATAACCTAGGACGGTTGGCGGTAAGACCATAGGCAAGGTAAGTATCGCATCCACCACGTTTTTTCCGAAGAAATTAAAACGGGCTAGGACCCACGCAAACATAATACCTAAGAGAAAGGCGAAAAACGTTGCGTAGATAGACACCTTAAGCGTCAGCTTTAAGGCGCTTAAGTCTTGAGGACTAAACCACTCCATGCAATACTACCTTGTTGTAACGGCTATCAATCAAACTACTTATCCATGTCCTTAATAGGAATAAAGCCGTACTTCGCTAAAATCGCCTGACCCTCATCGGATAGGACATAAGCAATAAAATCAGCAGAAACTTTAGATTTAGTCTGTGTGGTTTCAGCGATAGGATAAACGATAGGATTAGGTACCCACTCACCAGCTTTTTCACCAGCAGCCACCGTAGGGATAACTAAAGCCACGTTTACCTTATCCTCATCCTGCTTGGCATCGGTAGAAAACACAAAGCCTGCTTCAACTTCACCACGGCTCACGTAGCTCAAACTCTGACGCACGTTAGATGCAAGTACTAATTTAGGCTCAACCTTTTCCCATAGACCCTCTTTTTGCAGGGCGGCACGCGCATAACGAGCATTAGGCGTGGTATCCGGATTACCCATCGCAATATGCTCAACATTATCCGCTGTTAATTGCTCTAATGAATCAAAGCTAAGCTTACTATCTTTAGGCACAATCAATACCAAGCCATTGCCGATAAAATCGACACGGCTATCCTTTTTGACCATACCCTCTTCCACGGCCTTATCCATGGTTTGCTGATCAGCTGAGGCAAACACATCCACCGGTGCGCCCTGAAGAATCTGTTGCAATAACGTACCTGAAGCACCGAAGTTAAACTCTACTTTGTGCTCAGGATTTTTAGCCTCAAAGGCTTTACCGAGTTCGGTATAAGCATTTGTCAGGCTAGCAGCAGCAGAAACCGCAATCGTATCCGCCACCGCAAGTGGAGAAATCAAAACAGCACCAAGCGCCGCTATTGAAAGTAAAGTACGCTTCATCTAAAAGCTCCTAATCGAATTAAGGGGGAATCGAATTAAGGGGGAATGCTGATGGCGGGTAAAAACCATCAGCATACGATATATTAATAAAAATATATCACTATCAAACTATCTACTAATAATGGTATTTTATGATATGTGACATTCAAAACGCAATCATTTCAATATGTTTTTAAAAATATATCGAGTTCGATATTAATCCTTAGGATAGATAGATGATTTATATGCCAGATAGTTTGCTTGAGTATTACTTACTTGAAGATATCAGTATGGGCGACCTAACGACCCGCAGCCTTGGCCTACACGGAAAACCAGGACGGATGACATTTACTAATCGCCAGCCCACAACCACAAGCGGCATTAAACTGTCCGAGCGTCTTTTAAACAAACTCGGGTTAAAGGTCACCGCAGCGCTTGCAGATGACATGAATATCACTGAGCCGCAAGTACTTTTGTGTGCAGAGGGTGATATCGCCGCCCTGCATCAAGGCTGGAAAGTGGTACAAAACATCCTCGAATGGAGCTGTGGTGTGGCCCATGCTGCCTCTGAACTGGTACAACAAGCACGCACGCAAAACCCACAGGTACAAATCGCCTGCACCCGCAAAAGCAGCCCCGGCACTCGGCTGTTGCCTACCGCAGCCCTTTGATTGGCAGCAGCATATTGAACAATTACGTCACAGCGCGCCCGAGAAAAAAATCATGGTGGAAGCGGACAGCATGAGCGAAACGGAACTAGCTATCAAAGCAAAGCCCGACATCATCCAACTTGATAAATTCAGCCCACAGTAGATCCTTGAAGCACTGAATCTAGCAGCACAACTAGACTTTCAGGGGCAACTCATTGCCGCTGGCGGTATCAACCGCAGCAACATCCAGGACTATGCAGCCACGGGAGTACCCGTGCTAGCCACCTCCTCCCCCTACTATGCTAAGCCTGCAGATATTAAGGTCACGCTTAAGCCTAACTAAACCTCTAGTGCGCAAATAAACAGCAACGGGTCTGACCATCTGAGCCTCGCTGCAGCCTACAACAGAAGCTTAAGCCATGCGACGATTGCTAAGCATTGCGCTAGCGATACGACATCAGCAATCGTCGCCCCCAATACCACTAGCTCACAACTAATTTACGCTCTCTTGCGCATCCTCCGCAAATGGCGAAGATTCCTCATGCTCAAAAAACTCCGATACCCCATCCTCAAATTCAATCGCTTCGGACTCCATCGCCTGACTGCGATTTTTTGACCAAATCATCTTAAGCTCGCGCGCATGCACCTCACAAATCGTCCTCACCACACCCTCATCATCCGTGTATTGACGATTTTTAATCCGTCCACGCAACCATAGCTTATCGCCGACATCCATATAGTCACTGACGCGCTTTGCTAGGGTACCCTTAAACAACACCGTATGCCATTGGGTATCACTCAATAAAGCGCCATTACTACGATCGCGCCACTTCTCAGTGGTTGCCAATGAAACCCGCAAGTGCGGCTTACCATCTTGAAAATATCTAAGCTCCGGCTGATGACCTAAATTACCCATCAAAACAACTTCATTAATGCAAGATGTCATATCCATCTCCTCTACTGTCGGATTAAAAAAGGCGCGGCTCGCTGAGTTGCTAGCTCATGAACTGCGCCAAGGCTCATACCTCATTTATCACTTTAGAGCAAAGCGTGCGCTTTGTCATCCGTAGGCGGAGCTATTTGTCCACCCTAACAGTAAGCGCTATTGAAGCAAATTTAGGTCTAGCAATCTTGATTTGATTAATTTAAGATGAATGGTATTGTTCACAACAACCACAAGAGGATATGCGATGGCTATTGTATATGAACTACACCCCGACGATCCGCAACAACGACTCATCAATCAGGCCGCCGGGCTATTGGCTAATGGCGGTATTTTAGCCATACCGACGGATTCCAGTTATGCCCTTGTTGCCCGCTTAGATGATAAAAACGCCGCCGACAAATTGCGCTCCCTACGCGGTTTAGACGACCGCCATCACTTGACGCTAATGTGCCGCGATTTATCAGAGATTGCCAAATTTGCTCATGTGGATAATCAACAATACCGTCTATTAAAATCAGCCACCCCAGGTCCTTGGACCTTTATTTTGGAAGCGACCAAGGACGTGCCGCGCCGGGTACATCATCGCTCTCGTAAAACTATTGGCATTCGTGTACCCGCTCATAAAGTCACGCTGATGCTTTTGGAAACCCTGGGGGAGCCGCTGTTAGCCACCACCTTTATCGCCCCTGAGAAGAGTGAGCCTTTTACCAATATCGAGGACTTTGCAGCAGAGTACAAGCACGAGCTTGCTGGCATTATCGATGCTGGTCCATGTCGTGGCGTTGGTACTACCGTGATCGATTTAACCCAAAACCCGGCAGAAATTGTGCGTCGAGGCTCCGGCGACCCAGCCACCATTGGCCTATAGCTTATTAACTAGCGCCCCGATTTTCTTTATTTTAAGATGAACTTTTCATGTAAACTAAGGGGTTAAGACTATTATTCAGTTTCATACGATTTGTTATTTAAGGATGTGATTATGTCAAGCAACTCTTACCCCGTTTTTAGGGGCAGTATCCCGGCGCTAGTGACGCCGATGCTCCCTAATGGCGATGTAGACTATGAGGCTTTTAAAAAGCTGATTGATTGGCATGTTGAGGAAAAAAGTGATGGTCTGGTAGTGATTGGCACTTCCGGTGAGTCGCCCACGATTAACTTTGAAGAGCATGCCGCCCTACTTTCTACTGCGGTAGAGTTTGCTGACGGTCGCATCCCGATTATTGCCGGCGTGGGCGGTAATAGCACCAAAGAGGCCTTGCAGTTAACGATTGACGCGCAAAAGGCCGGTGCCCAAGCGGGCTTATCCGTGGTCCCCTATTACAATAAGCCAACCCAAGAGGGTCTGTATCAGCATTTTAAATACATTGCTGAACATAGCGAGCTACCCATTCTTTTATACAATGTACCTGGCCGCACCGTCGCCGACATGTCAAATGACACGATTCTGCGCTTAGCCGAGGTGCCCGGCATTATTGGTATCAAGGACGCGACGGGTGATATTTCACGCCTCGGTCAGCTGATGAAGTATAAGCCAGCCGATTTCCAAATTATGAGTGGTGATGATCCAACGGCGGCCGCCTTGATTTTATTGGGCGGTCAAGCCAATATCTCAGTCACGGCAAACGTCGCACCACGTCTTATGCATGAATTGTGTTTTGCGGCACTAGCGGGTGATTTACCCAAGGTGCGCGAATTAAATGCTAAGCTTTCAACACTTAATAAAGTGCTCTTTGCTGAAGCCAACCCAATTCCGGTTAAGTACGCTTTAGCCAAGATGGGCAAGACGCAGTTAGGCTATCGCTTACCCTTGGTTGAGCCTAGCGAGGCGACTAAGGCATTGGTTGATGCAGCGCTCAAAGAAGTCGGTCTTATTTAATCTCTATTTAATGGTCTAAAAAGCCTTTCCATAAGGAATTACCATACATGCTAAAACTGCACACAAAATTTCGTTTCTTGGTCTTAGCTACCGGTGCAACTGTGGCAATTACTGGTTGTAGTTCAGTCCAAGACTTACTGACTCAAGATCAAGTTGACTATAAGAGCACGGTGCGCGGCGATCCTTTAAGCTTACCGCCCGATCTATCTAACGCCCAAATCAGTAATCCCCAATACAGCCTGACTGGCGGCACGGCGTCTGCACGAGTTTATAATGAAGCACAGCAAAAAGCCGCTGCCAATCAGGGGGTCAATGTACTGCCAGAGGTTGCCGGCATGAAGGTGATGCGTAGTGGCGATACCCGTTGGTTACAGATTAATGCCGATGCCAATGATGTGTACCCACGTCTAGTTTCTTTCTGGAACAACGAGGGCTTTACCATTAATCGTGATAATCCTCAAGCAGGTATTATTGAAACTGACTGGGCTGAAAACCGTGCCAAGATCCCTGGCAACTTCTTACGTCGTGCCCTAGGCTCCATTATTGATATGGTCTCTGACAGTGGTGAGCGTGAGCGTTTTACTACCCGTCTTGAGCGCAACGGCAATCAGACCGAGATCTACATCAACCACCAACGCATGGTTGAAACGGCGATGGATCGCGACGCCACCACCTTTAGATGGCTTCCTGCCGAAGAGGACCCAGGCTTAAACGCCGTGATGCTATCACGTTTAATGGTCTATCTAGGTGCCGAGGAAGAGCGCGCTCGTAACGCTGTGCGTGAAGCGCAGGTCGTCGGTGCGACAGCACAAGCACAAGAGCAGTTACTGACCCCAGTCGATGGACAAAGCGCCTTAAGCTCATCGCTTTCCGCAGATGATACCTGGCGTCGTGTCGGTAGCGCCCTGCATAGCGCCGGTTTTACCATTGATCAATCCGATCTGGCTGAGGGTAGCTATGTGGTACGTTATCTAGATACGGATACGGGTGAAAAGCGTCAGGCTGGTAACTTTATCAGTCGCCTCTGGGGTGATCACGGCAATATCACGCCCCTCCCCTACACCGTCAAAGTGACGCCACAAGCTGGTGGTTCAATGATTTCCGTGTATAACCAACAAGGCCAGCCGGAAAACTCACAAACGGGTAAACGTATCCTACGCGTGATTAGCGAACGCTTCTAGTGCCCACATACTAATCAGCGTTTTTATCAAGCTCCGTTCGCTTAGGCGACGGAGCTTTTTGCTACTTATGATGACTCTCCAGGACCCTTGTGATTTGACCGGCTTAGTTGAATCAAGGCATGAATCATTAGCAGTAACAATACCAATAAAAAGGCGCCCATAAAGCCTATCAAAATGTTTTGACTGAGAATCCAAAACACCACCGTTAATAACAGCACACAAAGAATCCAACGACGACTAACCCAAGCAAAAAAGCTCACCACTTGGCGCTTCAACTTACTCATCCCTAACCCATCTCTTTTTAAATCAAGTAAACAACAAATTGTTACTCATATAGAAGTTTTCGGCTTAACCCTAATAAAAAAAATCTTTTGAATCACGCATAATATGGGACGACCATTCACAAGATGGCAAAGATTATAAACGCAATTTTACCCATTTTGCGTAGATCAGTTTTAGGAGACCCTACGGATGAATAAAGCAATTCATAATCCGTTTGATGATGCTACCTCCACGGTAGACATACAAGAGACAGACACAGCTCAAGACAAGGTAGATAGTGCTGCCTTGAGCTGCCAGTTAGCACCCGGCCACGAGGAAATTACCTTAGATACCAAGTACACCGCACGTTCAGGGCGTGTCTTTATGAATGGTACCCAGGCCTTGGTCAGACTTCCCCTGATTCAAAAGCTGCGAGATGAGCAAGACGGCCTTAACACCGCCGGTTTTATTTCCGGTTATCGCGGCTCACCCTTAGGCAATGTTGACTTAGCGCTATGGTCTGCTAAAAAGCACCTCGAAGCGCATGATATTGTGTTCCAGCCAGGGCTTAATGAAGACTTAGCAGCCACCAGTGTTTGGGGCACGCAGCAATTAAATTTATTCCCCGAAGCAACACGCGAAGGCGTATTTGCGATGTGGTATGGTAAGGGGCCCGGCTTAGACCGCTCCATGGATGTGTTTAAGCATGCGAATAACGCCGGTACGGGCAAGCATGGTGGCGTGTTATTAATTGCCGGTGATGACCATGGTGCTAAATCCTCCACCGTCGCTTACCAATCGGAGCATATCTTACAAGCAGCCGGCATCCCGGTCCTCTACCCTTCTAGCGTACAGGAGTATTTAGACTACGGTATTCACGGCTGGGCCATGAGCCGTTATTCCGGTCTATGGGTGAGCATGAAGTGCGTCACCGATGTGGTGGAGTCCAGTGCTTCCGTTGACATTGATGTAAATCGAGTACAGCCAATTTATCCTGAGGATTTTGAATTACCAGCAGACGGTTTAAATATCCGCTGGCCTGATACACCATTAGCACAAGAAGAGCGTCTAAATAACTACCGTTGGTACGCAGCCCTTGCCTATGTACGTGCCAATAAAATTGACCGTATTGTGTTTGATTCACCTAATGCTAAATTCGGCATTATGACCGCCGGCAAGGCCTACCTGGATGTGCGTCAGGCCTTAATTGACCTAGGTTTAGACGAAAAAAATTGTACCACCCTTGGTATTCGTCTCTATAAGGTAGGCTGTGTCTGGCCCCTAGAGGCACAAGGGGCGCGCGAGTTTGCGACGGGTTTAGATGAGATTTTAGTCGTTGAAGAAAAACGTCAAATTATGGAGTATGCCATTAAGGAGGAGCTCTATAACTGGCGTGATGATGTACGTCCTGAGGTCTATGGTAAGTATGATGCCAAGGACGGCGGTGGCGGTGAATGGTCGGTACCGCGTGGGCCTTGGTTACTACCGCCAAATGCCGAATTATCGCCAGCCATTATTGCCAAAGCCATTGCTCAACGTCTATTAAAGCGTGAGATACCGGCAGAAATCCGTGCCACCATTGAGGCACGCATTGCCATTATCCGCGCCAAGGAAAAGGATGCGGCTCGTATCTCTGTGGTGAGCGAGCGCAAGCCTTGGTTCTGCTCTGGCTGTCCGCACAACACCTCAACTCGGGTACCTGAAGGCTCCCGTGCCGTTGCGGGCATTGGGTGCCACTATATGACCATCTGGATGGATCGTAATACCGACACCTTTACCCAAATGGGTGGTGAAGGCGTGACTTGGATTGGTCAACAGCACTTTACTAATACCAAGCACATCTTTGCTAATCTCGGCGATGGTACTTACTTCCACTCAGGCATTCTGGCCATTCGTGCCGCCATCGCCGCCAAGGCTAATATCACCTACCGGATTCTATACAATGACGCTGTTGCCATGACGGGTGGACAGCCAGTCGACGGCACCCTGACGGTCCCCATGATTAATGCCAGCTTGGTTGCCGAAGGGGTAAAAAAGGTGGTGATTGTCACGGACGAGCCTGAAAAATACAAAGGCGTTTCATTAGTTAATAACCCAGAAATTCGTCACCGTGATGATTACGATGCGGTCATGGAAGAAATGCGCAGCACGCCTGGTACCACCATTATCATCTACGACCAGACCTGTGCCACCGAAAAGCGTCGCCGCCGTAAGCGTGGCACCTACCCGGATCCGGTGCGCCGTGTCTTTATTAATGATGAGGTTTGTGAGGGCTGCGGTGATTGCAGTGTAAAATCGCACTGTTTATCGGTTGAGCCCTATGAAACACCGCTCGGTACCAAGCGTCAGATTAATCAATCGAGCTGTAATAAGGATTTCTCGTGTTTGAAGGGTTTCTGCCCAAGCTTTGTCACCGCTGAGGGTGCACAAATGATTAAGCCCAAGGTTGACGGCACCAGTCTGCCTAGCCTTGATAAAAACCTGCCCGCACCACAACTACCGGCCATTGACCGTGCTTTCAATATTCTAGTACCCGGCGTGGGTGGCACTGGCGTAGTAACAGTGGGTGCGATTTTAGGCATGGCGGCGCATTTAGAGTGTAAAGGCGTACATGTGTTGGATATTACCGGTCTTGCCCAAAAAGGCGGGGCGGTGATCAGTCACGTACAAATCGGTGAACAACCCGCAGATCTCTATGCCACACGGATTGGTATTGGTGAGGCAGATGTGATTTTAGGTTGCGATTCCTTGGTTGCAGCCTCTAAGGAAATTACCTCCAAAGCACAAAAAGGACGCACCTGGGGTGCAATTAACCAGGCTAAAACGCCAACCGCAGAAATTATTGCCAACCGCAAATGGCGTTATCCAAGCAAAATCACAGAGCATGATATCCAAGATGTCCTCGGTGAAGATAATGTGCTGTTCTTTGACGCCAATCGTATGGCCCTCAAGCTATTAGGCGACACCATCTACGCCAACCCACTCTTGATGGGCTTTGCTTGGCAACATGGCAAAATCCCGCTTCATTACGAAAGCATTATGCGTGCCTTTGAGCTGAATAATGTCGCCGTGGATAAAAATAAAGAGGCCTTTGAATGGGGCCGTCATCTAGCGGTTCACGGCACCGATTCAGTTGTACCGGCAGCAGCTGAGGCACAGCTGAACAATACAGATGAGCAAGGCCGCTCGACCCAAGCCATTCACTTTGCGGAAAACTTAGATGGTTTAATTGAGCGTTTAACTAAGCGTTTAGTGGACTATCAAAACCAAGCCTATGCCGATCGCTTTACGCAGGCGGTGGCTGCCGTGCGTGAGGTAGAACAGCGTGTTGCTGGTAAGCACGCCCGCCGTCTGACACAAACGGTGGCGCGTAATCTGCATAAGCTGATGGCTTATAAGGATGAGTACGAGGTGGCTAGGCTCTACTTAAGACCAGAGTTCTTTGAGCGCTTAAGACGTCAGTTTGAGGGCGAGCCTGGTAAAGACTATCAGCTTTATGTACATCTCTCGCCCCCAAGCTTAAAGCTTAAAGATGGTGAGGGTGCGCCGCGTAAGAAAAAGTTCGGCCCCTATATCTTTACCCTCTTTAAGGTGCTGAGCAAACTGAAGTTCCTCCGCGGTACCGCCTTTGACCCCTTTGGTAGACACCCGGATCGGGTCTTAGAGCGTCGACTGATCACGGATTATTTGACCATGCTAGATCAACTCAAATTATCACTCAATGAGAATAACTATGACCTAGCCTTGGAATTAGCCAATTATCCGGATGATATTCGCGGTTATGGTCACATCAAGGAGAAATCGGTTGAGGCAATGGAGCAAAAACGCGAGACGTTGCTAAAACAATTAATTTCCGGGAGAAATTTAGCCGCATAAGCCATTTTACTTGCACAAAAGTAGCTTAAAATAGGAAAATGGATCGTTGGATAAGGATAGATATAGATGCATTTTATCTATCTTTATCCATGGCCTTTTAATCTATTTTCCTATCACTATCATGAGCTATTTAGAAAATACTTTCACTCGATTTCACAAAATTAACCCGCATGAACCAGAGTTCACACAAGCGGTACACGAGGTTCTGGAGTCCTTAGAACCTTTATTTGCTCGTGAGTCAAAATACGAAGATAATGGCATTTTAGAGCGCATTGTTGAGCCGGAGCGACAAATCGTTTTCCGTATTGCTTGGACTGATGATAGGGGTCGGGTTCGCGTTAACCGCGGCTTTCGTGTGCAGTCCAACTCAGCCTTAGGCCCGTACAAGGGCGGTCTTCGCTTCCACCCTAGCGTGTGCTCCAGTGTGATTAAGTTTTTAGGCTTCGAACAAATTTTCAAAAATGCACTCACTGGTTTAGCCATTGGTGGCGCCAAAGGGGGTGCAGACTTTGACCCCAAAGATAAATCCCCTGCTGAAATTATGCGTTTCTGCCAGGCCTTTATGACAGAGCTTTATCGCCATATCGGTGCGACCATTGATGTGCCTGCGGGTGATATTGGTGTAGGCTCACGCGAAATCGGCTATATGTTTGGTCAGTATAAGCGTCTCACCGGTCACTACGAGGGTGTACTTACCGGTAAGCGCCCGCTTTGGGGTGGTTCCTTAGCACGCACCGAGGCCACGGGCTATGGCTGCGTTTATTTTGCGCAAAACATGCTCAAAGCCCATAATAAGGACTTAGAAGGTCGCATCTGTACCGTTTCCGGTGCCGGTAACGTAGCCATTTACACCATTGAAAAGCTGCAACAATTAGGCGCCATTCCAGTGACATGTAGTGATTCCAGAGGCTTTATCTGGGATAAGCACGGTATCAACCTAAATACGCTTAAACGTCTCAAAGAGGGGGCCAATGAGAGCCTAGAAAGCTATCTTAAATACCGTCCAGATGCTGTGTATACACCTGTTGAGGACTATCCAGAAGGTCGAAATCCAGTGTGGTCAGTACCTTGTGAATTAGCCTTTCCTTGCGCAACGCAAAATGAGCTTAATGAGCATGATGCAGAAACACTCTTAGCCAATGGCTGTATCTTGGTTTCAGAGGGCGCCAATATGCCAAGCACGCCTGAAGCGGTGCATAAATTCTTACAGGCAAAAATCCTTTACGGTCCAGGTAAGGCGGCTAATGCCGGCGGTGTCGCCACCAGCCAACTGGAAATGGCACAAAACGCAAGTATGCAACAATGGACTTTTGAAGAGGTTGATCACCGTCTACGGATCATTATGGAAAATATTTACCGCCAATGCGCTAATACCGCTGAGGAGTTCGGTGAACCACATAACTTGGTCTTGGGTGCTAATATTGCCGGCTTCCGCAAAGTGGCCGATGCCATGATTGAACAAGGCGTGTATTAATCGGAGTGCTTAGCTGACTTCGGCAATCTCAAAAGCGCTGCCCTGAACCATCAGAGGCAGCGCTTATCGTTTGATTCAAGACTCAATTAATGCGGCTTAACGCCGCTGGCTGGGGCGCCTAACATAAAATCAGGATGCCCTGAACCTGAGCTGGGGTGAGCCCCACTCGCAGGCGAACCCATCACGGGCTCCGACATCATGCTGCCCATGGCACCACTCGGATGGCCCCCACCCGCACCAAATATATCCGCCTCACGCTGTTTGATTAATTCAGCATAGGCTTCCGGATCACTAGCGGCTAATTTGGCTTCCTCAAGCTGCTCTTTAATCCAGATTTTATCTTCTTCTTGGATGCTTTTATCGGCTAATAATCGCTCCCAACTTTTGATCGCTTCAACGTAATTACCCTGCTGGAACATGGCCCCACCTAAGAGCATCAAGGCATCGGGATTATCCGCCTCTAACGCCAATGCCTGACCGATCAACTCCAATGGCTTACCTTCAAAGCCACCGCGGTAAATGGCTAGGGCCCCGGCAAACAGGGCCAAATTATTCGGATCCTTTTCGATTAAGGGCCAAGCCTTACCAAAACGAGCGACAGACTCCTCGTAACGACCCATTGCCCGATAGCTATGCGCTAACATCAACTGCCCCTTGTAGTCTTCAGGATTGGCCTCCACGCGCTGTTCTAACAAGGACACCGCATCAATAAACTGCGCAACATTACCCGTTCGCTCAAAAGTGGCCACCGGATCCCGTTGATCCTTAAGATAAAGAAAGTAAAATACCCCACCAGCTATCAAGGGGATCACTAAAAAGCCCAAATACCAACTACGACCACTTTCTTTAGGTCGCAAACGCAAAAACAATACACTACAAATAAGCAGCGCTAAAATGACGCCGACAATAATCCAATAAGAACTATTCATTATTCTGCTGACTCCGAATCTCGCATATTTAAACCCTTACCCTGTTGACGGATGGTTCTGATTAAAAGCACTAACATAAGGCCTAACACCAGAGCAGGGCCCACCCATAATAAAAAAGTAGTGCTATTAAAGGCGGGTTTGTAATTAATAAATTCACCATAACGCTCAACCATATGCTGCACGATCTCCTCATCGCTTTTGCCTAAGCTAAGCTGTAAGCGAATCTCTGCCTTCAGATCATCGGCCAGCCCCGCGCCCGAATCTGCGATGGATTGATTTTGACAGACTAAACAACGTAAATTCTTCGCCAACTGATGCTCACGTTGCTCCAGTTCCGGACTTAAGGTGATTGATGCCATGCCATCCTGAGCCTGCGCAGTTAGGTTCATTAAACTCAAAACAGCCGCAAAAAGGAGGCTTAATAATTTATGATTAAATAATTTTTTCATATCAAAATGACAACAATTAATCTGCCTGCTGTTGCGCTAAGGCACGCCGTACCGCTGGTAACAAATCCTGCGTCCAACTCTCTTCATCCAAAGCACCCACATGACGATGTGTAATGATGCCACGCTCATTAATCACAAAGGTTTCAGGCACACCATAAACACCCAAATCCAAGCCCAAACGACCCTGTTCATCTTGTAAGCTAAGACGATAAGGATCACCCCAGTCACGCAACCAACGTAAGGCTGGGCCACTTTGATCCTTATAATTCAAACCCACCAAGGCCACATTCTCGGGTAATGGCTGTTCAACAAAAATTTTATGCTCGTATTGACACGCCTCACACCAAGATGCCCACACATTCAACACAAAAACCTGTCCACGAAATAAGGCTTGATCATAGCGTTGATTTTGATTTTTCAACGACGGTAAATTAAATGCCGGCATCGCCTTACCGACCAAGGCCGATGACAGCGGCTTTTGCTCCCTACCCAAGCCTATCGCCAATAACAGTACTAGGGCGCCCAATAACAATAAGGGCCAAAAACGTTTAAGCCACATACTTACTCCGTTGGTTGTCGCTGCGTGTTCATCTTTGGACGTCGTAGTCCTTTAAAGGACAGTAAAGCGGCTAAGGCCATCATCATAAATCCAGCCCAGACCCAATTCATTAAAGGCTTATAATAAAAACGAATGGTCCAAGGACTAGTTTCAAAATCCGTGCCTTGCATCTCGCCCAAACTCATATATAAATCACGGAATACACCCCGATTAATCGACGTTTCTGTGGTCGGTTCGCCACCGGAAAAATACTGCCGTTTCTCCGGTCGTAGGCGTGCCAATAGCTTATCATCTTCCCACACCTCAAAATGTCCGATGAGCGAATCAAAATTAGGGCCGACCTTACCCTCTAGGTGCATAAAGCGAATCTCATAGCGCTCGATCTGCAGGCTTTGACGCGGATAAATCACCCGATTATATTCAACGGCATAGTTTTTAGCTGCTAAGGCGCCGATCACAAAAATTGCCAAGCCTAAATGCCCTAAATTCATGCCTATAAAATGTAACGGCAACTTCCACAGTGGTTGCTGGTTCCGTCGCATCCGATCAATTAGCAAATAAATTGAGGCAAAAGCAACCCACCAGGCCGCTGTAAAACCTAGACCTAGCCACCAAGAAAAATCCTCCCACCACATTGGCATGCTCATACCAATGCAGCTGGCTGGTACTAGCGGAATAATTAAATCCCTAGACATACGTACAACGCTGTCATACTTCCAACGAGCAAAAATAGCCAGCGGTATCAGCAATAACAGCAATAACCACAAGGGTGCAAGCACCGACTCAAAATACGGTGCGCCTACCGAGAACTGACCAAGTTGAAAAGCTTCGGTAAGAAGTGGAAATAAAGTGCCCACCATCACGCTGACACAGGAGACCACCAGCAACACATTATTCAGCAGCAATAACGACTCGCGCGAAAATAAGGCAAAACCTTGTGCATTTTCCTGTAGTTTCGGAGCACGCCAAGCATACAGTGTTAAAGCCGCACCTATCACCACACATAAGAAGATTAAAATAGCGACCCCGCGAGTCGCATCGCTAGCAAAGGCATGCACCGAGGTTAACACACCTGAACGCACTAAAAAAGTACCCAATAAAGCCAAGGCAAAGGAGGCAATGCTTAATAAAATGCTCCAATGGCGGAATACCTGCCGTTTTTCTGCCACCAACAAGCAATGAATCAATGCGGTCAAACAAAACCAGGGCATTAAGGAGGCATTTTCCACTGGGTCCCAGAACCACCAACCACCCCAGCCTAGTTCATAATAGGCCCACATACTGCCGATTAAAATCCCAATCGATAAAAAGCCCCAAGCCGCCAATGCCCACGGACGACAACTGGCTGCCCAAGCTCTTCCCGCATCACCGCTAATTAAAGCGGCTAAGGATAAGGCAAAGACATGGGTTGTACCCACATAGCCCAGATATAAAAAGGGCGGATGGATAACCAAACCGATATCTTGCAATAAAGGATTTAAATCAGCCCCCTCAGGTGGTGCGGGTTCAATTAACTCAAAGGGACTGGAACCGGCCAAAATAAACAGCAAAAAACCGCTCATCACTGCGCTCAACACGCCCAATGCATTCAGTGCCATGCTTGCTGATAAAGCCCTGGCCCAACGCAAAAACACTTGATTCCAAATACCTAAAAGCAGCGCCCAGAATAAGAGCGACCCCTCATGGCCACCCCAAGCCGCTGAGATTTTATAAAACACAGGCAATTGACTATTCGAATGCTGAGCCACATAGCGCACATAAAACAGATCATTCAACAGCACAATGATGAGGGCAATAAAGGCGATTAGGACCAGTAAATTAGTGAGATTGCCACTTAGTCTAACCAAGGGTATCAGCGCCTGTCGCTTCGCTGCCGCATAAAAGGCAGCAACAGCGGCAAACAATGAAAACATGAATCCTAGCAATAAGGCAAAGCTACCTAAATTCACCCAAATCATTGCGTCTCCCCTGCCTTAGATCCCTCAAGCGGGAGCGCACCACCAGTATATTGCTGATGCATCGTGGAGGCAGCTTTTTCTACCTCAGGAGGCATGTAGTTTTCATCGTGCTTAGCAAACACCCGTTGAGCGATAAATCGCTCACCATTCCACTCTCCTTCAAGCACTGCCCCCTGCCCCTCACCAAAGAGATCTGGCAATAAACCCTCATAGCTGACTGGAATCGCATCGCCATCATCAACCAACTCGAAGTCAATTTGTACCGAGTCCTTGTGCTTGACTAAACTGCCTGGTCTTACTAAACCACCGACACGCACGTACTGATGGGGGGCGACTTTGTGCGCCCGCACCTCGCTAGGCGTGTGAAAGAACACCATATTATTGCGTAAGGCATTAACCACTAAAACAGTACAAGCAATTAAACCAAGCACAAATACCAACACCCAAAGCAATCGCTTTTGTCGCTTATTCATTGAACACCTTTTTTGAAGCTAAGCGCTGAATTCTACGAACACGCTTCCGTGTTTTCTGCTTTAATTGCCTCAGGGACAGCCCCTCGACGACTAGCATCAACGCGCACAATAAAACAACAGACCAGACATATACCCCATGACCACCCATGGTTAAAAACTCATTGACGGATTGCCAGTGCATTAATGACCCTCCTTCGCCAAGATGATTTGCTGTGCCCAATCGCTATGGACATATTTATTTAAGAGCAGCCAACGCGCACGCGCCAAAATCATACCAATCGCATAGGCCCACGCCGCAAAGCTCATAAAAAGCAAGGCATATAACATATCGGGATGAATCGAAATGCCACGGCTCATGGTGATACTGGCGCCTTGATGTAAGGTATTCCACCAAATGACGGAAAAATAAATGATCGGCACATTCACGACCCCAACAATAGACCACAGCGCAGCCACTAAGTTCGCTCTTTGCTCGCTACGAATACTTTGCAACAAAGCAATTAAACCCAAATACAGAAACAATAACAATAACATGGCGGTTAAGCGCGCATCCCAGACCCAATAAGTACCCCACGTTGGTTTACCCCAAATGGCCCCACTCAGCAACGACAATAAGCACATCAAGGCCCCTGTAGGTGCCATAGCGCGCACCAATAAAATGGAAGTATGGGTGCGCCAAACCAAATAAATAATGGACCAAAAAGCCATCGCCACATAAATAATCATTGCCATCCAACTGCTGGGCACATGCAGAAACATGATTCGATAGCTATTACCCTGTACTGCATCTAAGGGCGCAAATAAAAAGCCGTAAACACAACCAATGAGACCAAGCACGATGGCAATGCTCCAAGCCACGACTGCGCCACGTTTAGCAAAGCGCTCAAAGTACAGAGGACTGGCAAAACGACGCCAAGTGCTCGGTTGAGCTGAGGATTGATTGAAAGAGCTCATGTGTTTATTCATAGGTAGTTTTAAGCGCAAAACGCGATGCCCATGGGAAAAATAACCAAGAAAATAAAGCGCAAGCGATTAATAATTGCAAGTGGGCTAAATAATTCTGCTCATCTAAGGCCCCTGCCGCAAAAATCAGCGCAGGAACACACAGCGGAATATACAACAAGGCGGGCAATAAACTTTGCGATAAACCCACCGTCAACGCCGCCGCTAAGGTACCGATCGCTGTGAGAATCAAGCTAAAAAAGCACAATAAGGGCAACACCAGAACAAATTGTTCAAACTCAAAATGATACTGTAGCGCTAATAACAAGGCCCCGAGTAATAAAGGCACGCAGATGCACAACCAGTGCGCAAGCATCTTACTATAAATAAAGTAAACCGCATCAATCGGCGACAACAACATTTGCGCTAAATTACCATCTTGAAAATCGTCCTCAAAGATCAGTGAAAGTGATAATAAATTAGCTAATAAAGCTGCAATCATCATCACGCCTAAGCCGATTTGTCGCAAAAACGCCGGCTCGCCACTGATGGCTAAAGGAAATAAGGCTGCTACCAATAACAAAAAGAAAACGCTTCGGTATATCGCTGAACGATTTTTGAGCATCAATCGCACTTCATGCGCAGTCAATGATAAAAACAACATCACGCCGCTACTCCCTCTCTCATACCGTGCCCGATAACTGCAATGTATGCACCGGCAAGGTCTGACATTGCTCGGTGTGACTCACCAAGATGACCGCCCCACCGGTAGCGATATGCTCAGCTATCCAATGTTCAAGACGCTCAACCGCTAGCTGATCCAGGGAATTAAACGGCTCATCTAGAAGCCACAAAGCCCGTTGTCCAAATAAACGCAGTCGCGCTAAGGCGATTTGCTTTTTTTGACCTTGGGATAAGAAGGCAGCCGGCTCATCTAACAGTGCTAACAGCTCCACTTCCTCAGCCCACGTCAAAAGTTGTGCTGTCGAGAAGCGACTATTAGCCCACAGGGCTTGTCGCTCGATATTCTCACGCACGCTCAACCTCAGATTCACCGCCGTTTGTTGACGGCAATAGTGAAAGCACGCACGGCGCCTTGCGATAGCCGGAGCAAAACCACCGTCCCGGGACGCTTGAGCGCCTGCTTCATACCAAAGCACCTCACCGCTATCAGCGCTTGTTAAACCGACTAAAACATCCAATAAGGAGCTTTTACCACTACCGTTCGGGCCACGTAGATGCCACAGCTGCGACGGGTAAATCTCAAAGCATAGCTGCTCAAAAAGCAATCGGTCTCGGCGCCTAAGACTCAGGTCTTGTGCCTTTAATAATGCCTTTGCCACGATTAGTGGAGGGTCTGCTTGTGACTCGGGGAGGCTGAAACTGCTGTATCGTCTTCAGTCAGCGCTTGCTCATTCGCAGGCTCATAACGCATGGCTTGGGCATCAGCACGCACATAGCTTAAGAGTAACTGACCCATGGCAGGATAAAAGGTATAACGCAAATGTGGAATTTGTTCGAGCCGCTCTGCCCACTGCGGCAACCAAGAAAGCAAGGCCTCGCTGAGGAATTCATACTGCTCATTGACCTGACGTTCAATCTCGTGCGGATCGTTTAACTCGGCCGCCTCGCTACACCAATCCGCCATCACCGCCAAATAAACCACTAAATGATCAGCCGGTTCCCTGAAATCCTCGTGCAACTGCAACTGATTCCCTTGTAAAAAATCACTCATGCGCTGATTGGCTTCGCCGTAAAGCAACTTTTCTTCACTCAAATAATAGGAAGCATAGGGTAAGGCGGATTGACGACTATCCAACAAAAAGCAGGAGGCAAAATCCGCCATTAGCTCAATGCGCTCATCCTCTGTTCCCTCAAGTGTTGAGGTAAAAGCTTGCAAGCGTGCCACTTCCTGCTCGAAACCAATATGCTCAAGCACTGCCAATAAGCTATCTAGCTGAGTACTACTATAAAAGGCAAAGGCCTGTTTTGATAACTCGCTCGTAAAAGCGCCAGCAAACCAGCCATAAAAAGCAGCGCGTTGTTGGTTGATTTGTTTCCAGTGTTGTTCTAGCTCTAAATCCATCATTTGCTTAGCGTAAAAATAGAAAATCCAGCCTGTTGTTAGCGGATAATGTAATTGAATGCTTCAGTCACAAAAGGCTGCGCCACTTGTGCAGCCTTTTAGTAATTAAGTACTAATAGCGAAAGACTTGACCTGTATGGCTCCTGACAACGCAGGAGCCATTACACACCCTAAGACAAGGCTTAAAGCGCTTTCTCCTCTTCCGGCTCCGGCTGCCGTTCCACTGGGTTACCCTGGATATCGACCTCAATCGGACCACCGAAAGAAGTGACTGGCGGCGCTTCGCCACGGAAAAACTCCACTTCCACCAAACAAGTATTGGCACTTGGTCCCTGCGCTAACTGCGAGGTGCCAATATCCAGGGTCAAGGTATTCGGGTCACCGTAGGTATCCAAGGCGCCGATTTCTGGCCCTGTCGGACCATACCATGCCCCCTCTTGAATGCGTACAATACCCTTAGGGAAGTTAGGCGACACCACCAAACCGGCGAGCAATTGACCACGGTCATTAAATACCCGTACTAAATCACCAGACTTAAGACCGCGCGCCATCGCATCTTCGGGTCCCATATAGATTGGCTCTCGACCTTGCACCGTATAGACGGCACGACGCGTTTCGGATTCATTCGTTTGCGAGTGCAAGCGCGTATCCGGGTGCACCGACTGTAACCATAAAGGATACTTGTCAGAACCAGGTCCCCCATGCGAACGCTCGATTTTCTCCATCCAAATCGGATGGCCCGGGCAATCCTCATAACCGTAGCTCGCAATACGACGACTAAAAATTTCAATGTAGCCAGACGGTGTCCCTAAGGCATTCACCTCTGGATCCTCGCGGAAAGCGGCATGACGTACCCAATTCGGCCCTTCTGGAAACAGCACATAGCCGGTTTCCCAAAACTCCTCAAACGGCGGCATCGGGATATCTTTGCGCATATTTTCTGCACGACACTCATCGTACAAGAAACGCACCCATTGCATCTCGTCCATATTGCGACTGTATTCGATATCGCGATTCATACGACGGGCAAAATCACGCCAAATTTCAAAGTCGGAACGGGAGTGATACAAAGGATCCACCAATTTATGCATCGCAATAATCCCACGGTTCGAGTAGGAACCATAAGCATCTAAGTCATTGCGCTCATAGGGGGTACACGCCGGCAACACAATATCGGCAAAACGACATGTAGCGGTCCAGTTATAGTCTACTGATAGTACTGTCTCCAGCTCTAAATAGGCCCGCTTCATATGGTTACGATCCTGGTGACGGTGCCACTGGTTACTACCGGAGAAAACGGCCATTTTATAGGGTGGCAAGGTCACCTCATTGCCATTAAAGTTGATCTTTTTACCAGGCTCCAACAAGGCATCAACTACACGTGCCACCGGAATCACTGAACTATAGCCCTTATAGTCGGTGCTATTATGCTTTGGCGTACGTCCGGTATCCAAGTTTAAGGGGAAGCTACCCGGCATTGAGGCACCGGAGGAGTTAACCCCCACCGAGCTATAGTGGTGTGAGTAACTAATACCGCCACCCGGCAAACCAAACTGACCCAGCATGGTGGCAATAATCGCCCCCATCCAATATGGTTGCTCACCATGCTGTTGACGCTGAATAGCCCAACCAAACATCAATTGCGTGCGACTACCGGCCATTAAACGTGCTAATTCACGGATGCGTTCAGCCGGCACACCACAAATCGCTTCAGCCCACTCTGGCGTTTTTTCAACCATATCAATGGTTTTACCCATCAGATACGGTGTAAAGTCGTCAAAGCCCATGGCGTAATCATCAATAAACTGACGGTCATACAGCTCCTCGGTATAGAGGGTGTGCGCAATCGCCAACATCAAAGCCACATCTGTCATTGGATTAACATAGAGCTGCTCACACTCAAGGTAATTTTGCGTTTTACTCTTGACTGGGTCAACCGTGATCACCTTGATCTTGCCCTCGGCAATACGTGCTTTGAGCTTTTCAAAATAGGCAAAGGCCTCGTGTGTTTCGGTATTCCAACCGACTTGCAAATTCTTAACCGGGTCACTAGCCCAGAAAATCAAGGTCTCCGTTTCTTCTAAGATAATATCCCAGGAGGTACCCTGAGAATAAACCTCGGTCGAACCTAAAATATAGGGCATAATCATCTGCCCAGCCCCAGTAGAATAGTCACCCGCAGTACCAACACCATGACCATGCATACCCACCGCACGCAACATGTGGTTACCACAGCTATGTACCTGACCTACCGAACGCCAACCGACGTTAGCAATGTGTAAAGCCCACGGACCGTATTGGGTTTGAATGCGCTCTAGCTCTTCGTACAACAGATCCAGCGCCTCATCCCAACTGACGCGAATAAAACGATTATCACCACGTTGACTACGATCGCTATGTTGACGCTTACGATACCAATCCAAGCGCACCATCGGATAACGCACACGCGAGGCACTATAAATCACATCCATGGTGCCATCTAAAATAGGCGTCGGGTGCTTATCAAACTCAAAAGGCTTAATTTCAACCACACGGTCAGCTACCACACGGGCGCGGAAAGCCCCCCAGTGAGCACCAGAAAAGCGCCAACGACCCAACTCGGCATCAGGCATGGTCGTGCTTTCTTGTGCCTTAACAATGGAAGAACCGAGTAAAAAACTAGGAACTGAAGCCACACCCGCAGTGGCTGCCAACCCCTTAATAAATTGACGACGTGTAAACATAAAAATCCTCCTAAACCCTATGGACGCGCAGATTGAATCGTACCCTCAAGCGCTGATTGACTCGCGGTAGCAAAGTCAGAAGAATTCAGCTGTAAGTACTTAAGCACCACGTCGGCTGTCTCACTATCCATATTGGTGAAACCAACCATACCGGCAAATAGGCCCGGCCATTGGTTCGCATCATGAGACGCAGGTTGAGGCTGGCGGTGACACACACTACATGCGCTGTCATAACTATGACGTGCGATATCCCAAATCGGCTCCACACTGTTTAACAAGGTACCGGGTTCAATCCAAACACTCGCACTGACTTTTTGCCATTCCAAGCCAGTCATTTCATCCATGCGTGACTCAAGTACCTCAATAAAATCTGAATCCTTGAGAACACCACGATTTAAAATGGCATTGGTCACGTTCATACCGAAGCTGTTATACCAAACACGCGCTAGACCCTTATTTTTACGCCACAAATCCAATTCAACTTCTAAGGCACCATCAACGTTCTGTAAGATCTTAACTGGCGTACTGACTTCAATAGAACCGATTTCCTTAGTTAAGGTCTGATCTGCGTAGATTTTTTGTGGTACCACGGAGACATAATGACCGCCCGCTTTGACCGACACATGGCTGGCTTCAGATAACAAGGAGTCAAAGGCGGGGTTACCTGCACCCCTGATCTCAGGCAATTCGTGCGCAATACCACGGTGACAATCAACACAGCTGGCATTACGCTCTGCTGCACTACGCATCATCATTTGCGAAGTAACCTTCATCTTGTCAAAGTCCATACTGTCGTAGTCATGGCAGTTACGACATTCCTTGGAATTATTTGCCTTGAAACGTGCCCATTCACGTTGCGCCAAGACGAGACGGTGCTCTAAAAACTTTTCACGGGTACCGATAGTTCCCACCACGTGGCTCAAGACCTCACGTGAGGCCTGCATTTTACGTGCAACTTTATCCGTGAAGCTATGTGGTACGTGACAATCCATACAGTAGGCACGAACCCCTGTACGATTCTTCCAGTGCACCGTCTTTTGAAGCTCTGGTAATAAGTTATCACCCATCGTATGACAGGAAATACAGAATTCCTCGGTGTTGGTGTAATTCATGCCGGCATTAAAACTGGCCCAAAATCCAATCCCAGCAATAAAACCGCCGGTGACCAACAATCCTAAACCAATGCGACGCGCTGGACGCGTAAACCAGTCGTAAATCCAGCGAAATAGATTCGCGATCGCACGAAATATAGCTTTGATAATTTTCATCGCTAAATTACCCTTAATTATGTGTGCAAAGACAAAGCAGACGAGTCAACCCCTTAACTTTGAGCCCATCTACTCTCAATAGAAAACCACCGCCTATGATCTCCACAAGCGTCATTAACACGGCGACAAAAACTCCTGCTTAAGGTCCAGGCGGCCCCCAAAACAGCATTTGCCCGAACCAAACCGCAAAACCATAAGCACAGATGAGGAGCAAGGTAAAAATAGGCAATACGATAAAGCCCATTAATAAGAAGCGCTTCCACTCTGACACTTTTTTGCCGTCTGATTGAAGCGTCTTTTGATCCTGGATATTGGTAGATTGAGTTTGACTCATAGCGGACTCCAAAAAACTTCAAACAACAACGAAAAGTAGGCTAACAGAAAAATCACAATAACACAAAGCCGTTTATAGTGTAAGCAAATCAAATGACGCAATGAAGTCAATAAATACAACAGCAGACTTAAGATTGGCGCTACATAATTTTGTGTCGAAAACCATCGCTAATCGTTCTAATACATCACAATGGCAGATTTTTGTAAAGAGAAATACTGCGTGACAATTAAAAGACTAGGGCTAACCCTAACAATTGTATTCTAAACCCTAGACTCACTATCAAACGTTGAGCAAAATCAATGAATACACCAGTTTAGAGAAGCCGTATGTGCGCTAGTGTTAAGTTAAGGGAGTGCTTATTGTTTTCAGAAATCATCGATGTAGCAGCGACATCCTTCTTTGAATAGAATCCATGCTATAATTGCCACCACGAATGGTTCCTGAAACTTTTTTATGTCTTTTTTAAGCATCGTTCCTCAATTTTCTACACCCTTTCTTCAACATCACCATTTCTACGAAATCGGCTGGCGCGGCGGTCGATAGCGTTACTTCCTTCCTCTTAGTTGTCTTCCCCCTGTGTGTTTAATCGTTATTAACACACCATCTAATTAACAATTCAGACGTACTTGCAATTACAAGATGCTTATGTCGTGTGCCATCACAGCAAAAAGCGACGTCTAAACGAGGTTCACATGTATTATTGGCTCATGTTATTTCTGGCAATCGTGGCAGAGGTAATTAGTACTATTGGCATGAAGTATGCATCCCTAAGTTCGCCGCTCCTTGGTTACCCCTTGATGGTGGCCATGATTTCATTTTCCTTTTATGCCTTTTCCCGTGCCGTCGTGCGCATTCCACTGGCCGTTTCTTACGCCATTTGGGAGGGCTTGGGCTTAAGCTTAACGACCATGGCGGGTATAATGCTCTTTGGCGAGTACCTTAATCTCAAAGAGATTATTGCCATTGGCTTAATGATGCTAGGACTCATGCTTATCACCTTTGATAGCACAGCGGATGAAAGCGCTAGTAAAGCAAAACCGTCAGCAGAACAATCCACAAGCACGGAGGTGGCGCTATGATTATTCCAGCCTCTTTATTATTAGGATCCGTGACGCTCGATCTCCTCGCCAATTATTGCGTTAAACGCTCCAAAGGCTTTAAGAAAAAAGTCTGGGCCGCAGGCAGTATTATCTTTATTATCTTGGCCTTTGTTTTACTGAGTTTTGTCGTACGTTATATTCCTCTGGGCATCGCCTATGCTGTTTGGGGCAGCTTGGGTATTTTAGGTACCGTCGCCATTGATCGCATCCTCTTTAAGTCGCGCTTAGGCAGACAAGGCATCACTGGCGTGGCGATCATTGTGATGGGAATTATTATTCTGCAAATTTAGGGGCTATGGAGGCTGCGGCTGCTGACTAGTTTTTTTGCAAGCCAAGCGCTTTTCCAATCTCCCTGAACAAATCGAGTAGGGTGAGGCTTGCACCTCATCCCTCTCACAGAACCGTACGTAC
>NZ_KV792872.1:0-80929 GCF_001808335.1 Oligella sp. HMSC05A10
CGCTATTTAACCGTTTTTATGCAAAAGTCTCAGTCTGATCTTAACGCGGTCGTTTTTCTGCATAAAATAACCCCCGGAAAGTTAATTTTCCTGGGGTTATTTTATGTAGAGCGTAGCTAAGTTATTAAATGATTTCTAACTGTTTTTAAGTGCCGGATTAGCCTTGATGCGTACCAGTTGATAAGCAACCAGCATCACAAAGATAATTGCGCCAATAATATCTGTATTACCACCGGGATACATTAAGCAAATACCGGTAACCAAAGAAATAAGTCGCAGGATTGGATTCAATTTAAAAAACCAATAACCGATTAATCCGGCACCGATGGCAATCATTCCCGTAATCGCTGTTATTAACATGATGATCACTTCAACAAAGTTAGTGTCAATTAATAATAGCTGTGGTTGGAAGACGAACATGTACGGAATAATAAATGCCGCAATCGCCAGTTTGGTCGCGTTAACCGCTGTGCGAATAGGAGCACCGCCTGAAACCCCTGTCGAGGCGAATGCTGCCAAAGCCACAGGTGGTGTAATATCTGCGACAATACCGAAATAAAATACAAACATATGCGCCGCTAAAATAGGAACTGCTTCGTTAGCAGGCAATATATGATTAATGGCAACAGCGGCAGGTAAGGCAATGGTTGATGTAATGATATAGTTAGCCGTTGTGGGTGAACCCATCCCGATAATTAAAGACGTCACCATCGTAAACATTAGGGTGAGTAAAATTTGCAGCTGCAAATTGCCGGATGCCAGTGCGCCGGCCATATCCAGCAAGCCATTACCCATTTTTAAGCCCAAGCCTGTTTTTGTGACGACACCGACAATGATCCCCGCGCACGCACACGCAGCCGCTACACCCAGTGCTGTACGGGCTCCGGAGGTGAGTGCTTCAATGATTTTCGGAAGAGTAATGCGTGTGTCTTTGAGGAATAAAGAGACAACAATCGCCGAAACAATCCCTAACAATGCCGTTCTTTCAATACTAAAGCCTTTAAAAAGCAGTAGGACAATAATAAGGATCGGGAAAAGTAAATGCAGGCGTTTTAAAACGAACTTCATTTTAGGGATCTGATCGTCAGGAAGTCCAAGTAACCCGGTACGTTTTGCCTCGAGGTGGGTCATGATCCAAATCCCTGAAAAATATAGTATGGCCGGAATAGTGGCTGCCTTAGCAATATCCCAATAGGGAACGCCGGCAAACTCGATCATCAGGAATGCAGCTGCCCCCATAATAGGTGGCATAATTTGTCCACCGGTAGACGCTGCAGCCTCGACTGCACCTGCAAAGTTTTTGTTATACCCAAGCTTTTTCATCATAGGTATGGTGTAGGAACCTGTAGTGACTACGTTAGCGACCGAACTACCTGAGATAGTACCTTGTAAGGCGCTCGAGAATACGGCGACTTTTGCTGGTCCACCAACTCGCTTACCTGCAATAGCCACTGCTAAGTCGTTAAAGTAATTTCCTACCCCGGTCTGCACTAAAAATGATCCGAAGAGTAAGAATAAGAAGATGTAGGTAGAGGATACTTGTAACGGGGTGCCTAAAATACCTTCTGTGGTAAAGAACATGGCTTTAACCAATTGGTGCTCTGTTAGACCACGGTGGGCAAACATGCCGGGCATCGATTGACCGAAGTAGGCATATAACAAGAACGCAACTGAAATAATGACAATAGGCAGTCCTACGGCACGGCGGGTGGCTTCGAGTGTCAGCAAAATAGCCAGCGAACCAATCACAAGCTGTGCGCCTGTAATGGTGCCGACGTGTCGAACGAGTGTCTCGTAGTACATTGGCCAATAGCCACAAACCAAAATCGCCAGTAAAATTAAAATTAAATCGTACCAAGGGACGTGATTTTTTGCTGTCCCGCGTTTGGCCGGGAACAAGAAGAAAATGAGCGATAATGCAAAGCCTAAATGCACTGTACGTTGGATGTATGCTGTAAACTGCCCAAAGACGCCAGTGTAAATTTGGAATAATGAGAAGCTGATTAACGCGACAAAGACAATACTTGCCATGATTCCGGTTAGGTGGCGGGTACGTGATTCGACATCAAACTTCTCTAATAACGCTGCATGCTCTTCAGGGGTTAACTCTTTCTCTTCAGCAATGTCAACGTCTCGTGCCTTATCAGGATCAGTGGGTTTGTTTGGATACTTTTGAGTCATGAATTAATGGCTCCTTCCATAAATAATAACGTGGTAAGTTTTTAACCTTGATTTCTAACCAAGCGCCGGGTTTAAAGTATTGATTAAAATATACTTGGTGCGCTTTGTCATTTTTATCGAACCACAAAAGACGATGCTTAGATACTGTTTTGCCGTTTCGGATAATCATAGAAGGCATTATTAAGTTTAGGTTTTTGATGTGGTATTTGCCATTTTCAGTGACAAATAGCGCACCGGGTGGTGCATTTGACGGCATGCCTATGCCAAACTCTTCAAAAATAATGTCTGTTTGTTCAATCTCATTTTGTTCATTGACGCGGTATATTTCAACAACATCTTTATGGTGTATCGAATGAACAAAAATAATACTGAATCGATTGCCCGGTTCAATAGGTAAAAGAGCTTCTATTTTTTGTGTCTTGCGGTCTGAAAAAACTAAGACGAGTTGGTGAGATAATGCTCTTATTATTACTAATGCAGTAAAAATAACAAGTAGGATAATTACTATCCCGATAAAAGTTTGTTTTTTTCTAAAAACGATTTGTTGCATAGTATTTAAAAAAGTCGATAACTAATGTTATCGACTTTTTAATTGGAATAGATGTTTTATTATTTAACTTCTAAACCTTTTTCTTCATAATACTTTTTAGCACCGGGATGTAAGTCGAAACCAACACCATCTAATGCTTTGTTTAAAGAAATTTCTTTTGCTTTAGCATGTGAAATTTTATCTACGTTTTCATAAATTGCTTTAGTGATGTTGTAGACAGCATCTTCAGGAAGATCTTTTTTTACTACTAACATCGCTAACACGGCAACAGTGTTAACGTCGTTGGCTAGACCATAAGTACCTTGTTTGATCGTATTAACACCATAGAAAGGGTACTTATCGATAAGCTTCTTAGCTTCTTCGCCGTCGATAGGTAGTACATTGACTTTTGCAGTGGCTGTTAATTGCTCAACGGCACCGGTTGGTGTACCTGCAGTAATAAAGGCTGCATCAATATTGCCATCTTGAATACCACCCACAGACTCACCGAAATCTAAGTGCTGTGCTCGGATATCATTCATGTTTAGGCCGTAAACCTCAAGAATTTGCTCTGCACTCACATAGGTACCGGAACCCGGCGCACCCACAGAGACCTTTTTACCTTTTAAGTCATTGACTGTTTTAATGCCGGACTTATCCGTTGTAACGATTTGAACGGTTTCCGGGTAAAGAGAGCCAAGAGCTTGGATGCCTTCGACTTTCTTACCTTCAAAGTTATTTACACCATCAATCGCATAAGCTGCTACGTCAGTCTGTGTGAAAGCGATTTCAGCTTCGCCGTTATTTACAGCAATGATGTTATCCGCAGAAGCGTTAGAAGACAAAGCATCGGTTTTGATGCCGGTTTCGTCGCTAATAATCTTAGCGATTGCACCACCTAAGGGATAATAGGTGCCGCCTGTACCACCGGTTAACATACTTAAAAACTTAGGGTTTTCTGCTTGCGCTGTGGCAAATATGGAAGACACGGCTAATGTCGCTGTAAGTAGAAGTTTTTTATACATAAGGGTTTCCTCCAAAAATATAAGTCATGTTAATTTACCAAGCGTTGAGCACTTTGGCTATTATGACTTTCACTAGTTAGTATTTATCAGCTTTTACAACGTTTTTTAGAAAAACGGCTGTCAGCTAAAAATAAAAGGATGAAAGATTGATTTGCTAACCTTTAATCTTAAATACTTTATTCACATGAACGATACCATATTTACTGGGTTTGTAAAACAAAAATTTTCAAATCATCTTGAGTGCGTGTTTTATTAAAGGTGTTTTTATGCAATATGAAGTGTTTTTGTTAGCTTTTATCGATTTGTTCGATTGCTTCAGTGAGTTCGAGCCAGCGTTCTTCCAGTTGGTTTTTCTGCGCTTCCAATTGCCCATGCTCACTTAATTGCGCTATGCGATTGTCTCGATTCTCATCGCTATAGAAGTTTTCATCACTCATAGCCTTTTGCAGTTCTTCAAGTCTTTCTAACGCTTTCTCCAGTTTGCTTTCAATCTGCTTCAGTTCCTGAATCAGCGGCTTTTTGAGAATACCTAAACGTTGTCTTTCTTCAGCTTCTTGGCGTCTTCGGGCTCGGCGGTCGAGAGGTGTAATCTCGTCTGTGGTGGCTAAACGATCTTGTTGCTTGGCAAGGGTTGATTCTTGGCGTTCAGTCGCCTTTTTGTCCGTAAGCCATTGCTGATAATCATCTAAGTCGCCATCAAACTCGCTGATGCTGCCATCGGCGACGATCATCAACTCATCAGTGGTGCTACGGAGTAAGTGCCGATCATGTGATACAAGTAGGATGCTGCCTTCAAATTGGGTTAGTGCCCTTGCTAAGGCTTCACGCATATCAACATCCAAGTGGTTGCTCGGTTCATCGAGTAGTAGGAGGTTGGGCTTTTTCCAAACCAGAAGAGCAAGGGCTAAACGAGCTTTTTCACCACCGGAAAAAGGTTCGACCTTAGCGAGGGCTTGCTCACCAATAAAGCCAAAGCCACCGAGGTAGTCGCGTAAGCTTTGCTCGCGTTCATTGGGAGCAATGCGAATCATATGCAACAGGGGAGTGGCTTGTGGGTCCAGCATGTCCAGTTGCTGCTGAGCAAAATAGGCGATATTAACGCCTTTGGCAGTCTTGATGGTGCCACTTAATGGTTCTAATTCACCCACAAGCGATTTAATAAAAGTAGATTTTCCTGCACCGTTGACCCCTAGCATGCCAATACGAGCTCCCGCTCTAATCATCATGCTGACGTTTTTTAAAATTGGCTGAGTGGGCTCATATCCAAGGTCTATTTTATCAATGATAATTAGCGGATCGGGCATTTGTTCGGGCTGTGGAAGGCTAAAACTAATCCCTGAGCTTAGTTGCAGCGGTGCGAGCTTTTGCATGCGATTAAGAGCCTTTACTCGGCTTTGTGCTTGTTTGGCCTTTGTCGCCTTGGCTTTAAAGCGGTCAATAAAAGACTGCATATGTTGAATCTCTTTTTGTTGCTTTTCATACGCCTGCTCATGCTGAGCCATGCGTTCAGCCTGCTGCTCAATAAAGGACTCATAATTGCCGCGGTAGCGTTGCAATTTATGCTGTTCAAAATGCAAAATAACACGCGCCACATTATTTAAAAACTCGGTATCGTGGGAGATTAGCAGTACCGTGCCCTGATAGGCGGCAAGCCATTGCTCCAACCAAGCCATGGCATCTAAGTCCAAGTGGTTGGTCGGCTCATCCAAGAGTAGTAAATCGGAGGGCTTCATCAACGCACGAGCAATCGACAGTCTGACCTGCCAACCTCCGGAAAACTCACTGACGGCTTTATCCCATGTCTCAGGTGCAAAGCCTAAACCTGCTAACAGCTGTTCTGCACGCGACTCAGCAGACCAATGACCAGCATCGTTTAAGGCGGTTTCTAATTCGGCAATGGCCATACCGTCATCTTCTGACACCTCGGCTCGTGCTTTTTGTAAAGCGCGTAAACGGCTGTCGCCATCAATGACAAAGTCTCTAGCAATTTTTTCCTGACCGTACACGTCCTGACTAACAGCAGCAATTTCCCAGCCTTGTGGGATCGTTAAGGTGCCTGCATCCTGTTCGATATGTCCTTGAATTAAGGCGAACAGGGTGGATTTGCCGGCACCGTTTTTACCGACAATACCGACGCGCTCACCGGGGTTGATAGTGAATTCTGCCTCATCTAATAACAGTTTGGTGCCACGACGAAGGGTTAAGCCTTGGGCTTTGATCATTGCTTTGCAAAGTCCTTTATGATGTTTGAGATGCGAGTGAATTGATGGGTATTTATTTTAGCATCAAAGCAGCAGCCCAAAATCCGCTAGTCAAATTTGCTGTAGTCTGAACTTTTGAAGTGTCCGCTTAAGCGCTTTATTTATCAGAGACTGTGAGTGTAAAAGCAAAAGCCTCGGTCGGTGCCGAGGCTTGAATAAGGTAAGTGTTATCAATACTATTTAGTACTATCGCTTAACTTGAGTAACTCAGTTTTAGTTAACATTAAGATAATACTTGGGTCAAATTCAGTTTCTAAAAAGATAGGCTCTAACTGCGGGAAGGCACGATAAAAATGCTCCATATTAAAGCCGATTTCTAAGACCACAAAGCCATCTTCATTTAAGTATTTAGGGGCTTGCTTGAGGAATTTACGCACCACATCCATGCCATCATCTCCCCCATGCAGTGCCAATACCGGCTCATGTCGATACTCATCCGGTAATCTACGCATGCTTTGTGTTGTCACATAGGGCGGGTTGCAGATAATCACATCGTACTTATGATTACTATCGAGTGATTTAAATAAATCACTTTCAATAATACGCACTCGATCCTCGAGTTTGTACATGTTTACGTTGCGCTGCGCTAATAAAATCGCATATTCGGAAATATCAGCCGCATCGACTGTACTATTAGGGAAAGTCAGTGCTAGTAAGATGGCTAAACAAGCTGAGCCGGTGCACATATCCAGCATGCTCATGGGCTTTTCAACGTCTTCTACCCATGGTGCTAACTCATCTTGTACAATCAGCTCGGCAATCGGGGAACGGGGGACGATCACGCGCTTATCGGTTAAAAAGCGATGTCCTTGCAGCCAAGCTACACCGGTAAGATGCGCTAAGGGCATGCGGGTGGTGACGCGCTGATGAATCAGGTCTAATATTAATTTTTTTTCACTTTCAAGTATGCGCGCATCAATATAGGGCTCCAATTGATCCAGTGGTAAATTCAAGCGCTCTAGCACCAAATAAACCGCTTCATCCCAGGCATTGTCATTACCATGACCGAAGCTTAAGTCTGCTTGATTAAAAGATGATACGGCATAGCGAATTAAGTCACGAATTGTTTTAAGTTCTTTATAGCTTTTGGTGCTCATCGTAAAAAATACCTCTGCAGATAAGGCGCCTAGTCGAATTTAGTACATTTGAAAAAAAGCTATTTTAGCATCAAAGAGCGGAGCCTAGGACTGAAAGGAAGTTTGATTTTTGCAATGCAAAATCACAGCTATCAATCCTGAGTGGCGAATGAATGGAGTGATTAGTGAAAAGCAGGGTGTAATGGTGGCCAATGACTTGGCGCTTTAGTTATGGAATGATAATTACTTATGTAGCCCCTATGTCACACTCGTTGTCCGATCATTTTAGGTTTAACCTAATTTGTAGCTGCTAATTAGCTACTTTAATCAAGCCCGTCATTATGCTAGAAGATAAAAAACAGTTACTTTCGCTGAAAGCGAAGCACAGGTTAGAGAAAGCTACTCAGAATGTCGTTTCACAGATGCCGAAATTGGCCGATACTTGAAGTATAAAGCTTGATGATGAAAGAATTTTGGATTGCTCGTTGTAATTTTAAATTACTCACAATCTCTTAAGAGGTGCATGATTCATGCTTTTTGTGGTGCGAGCGGAGAGACTTGAACTCTCACACCTCACGGCGCTGGAACCTAAATCCAGTGCGTCTACCAATTCCGCCACGCTCGCACTTAGTTGAGTAGTTAGTGTGATTTGAGATATCATCACGTATCGACTAACTAAGCATTTAATTATAGGGGATAAACGCTACCACGTCAAGTGTTTTTCTCGCTTTTGTTGTTGTAATCAATTTGCCCCTACAATTGCTGCAAAAAAGCGACACTATGCAGCTATTTGCCAGTGGCTTTAGGGCCTTTAAGCTTTTCTAAAGCCTCTGTTTTCTTAAGCCTGAGCATATTGGCATCATGCTCAATCATGGTCTCAGCAAAAAGTTGCCAAGACACAATAAATAAGGCTGTGAGAAGAGGGCCAATCACAAAGCCATTAATCCCAAACACACTTAAACCGCCCAAGGTAGAAATTAAAATCAACCAGTCTGGTAGTTTGGTGGACTTACCTACTAAGATAGGGCGGAGTACATTATCCGTTAAGCCAATCACAAAAAAGCCAAAGAGTAACAGCACTACCCCTTTAAAAATCGCAGCGCTGGCAAGAAAGTAGACAGCCACCGGGAACCAGATTAAGGCACTGCCTACAGCAGGTAAGAGCGATAAGAAAGCCATGATAACGCCCCAAAGAATCGCCCCCTGCACCCCTAAAAAGGCAAAAATAATACCACCCAAGGTCCCCTGTACTATGGCAACCAAGATATTGCCCTTAACCGTGGCTTTAACTACTGTGGTAAAGCGCTCAAATAAGGCATTGCGATATTCGTTGGTTAAAGGGATGGTGTATTTAATTCGATCAACTAATTTTGGTCCATCCCTAAAGAAAAAGAACATGGCATACAGCATCACACCGAGGGCCGCAAAGAACCAAAGCGTGTTCTGCCCGACAGAGACGGCTTGGTTGGCTGCGGTGCGGCTGATGTTGGCAAGTGAGGCCTGTATTTTTGTCTGGATATCAGCTAAATCGGTGATTTCAAAATAACCCAAGGCATTATCTAGCCATGAGGGCATGCGCTCAAGAATGGCATTAGAGTAGGTGACGATGTTAAATTTACCGTCTCGCACTAACTCGTAGAAGATATTAATCTCTCTTATCAAGGCGCCAGTAATCAGTAATAAGGGAATCAGTGCCAAAAAAATCCATAAAATGAGCGTGATTAATGCCGCTAAGTTACGGAATCGTGGCATTTTGCGCTGAATCCAGGTGTGCAACGGCCAAAAAATAACGGCAAAAATTACCGCCCAAAAAATTGAGCCGAACCAAGGCATAATAGTGGCAATAAAGCCAATGGTTACCAGAATCAGTAACAAAACAAAAAAGCTGAGATTGGCTTTGGCTGTAGACATCAAATCTCCTCGGATTGCTTGCGTTGAATAGCTTATTATATATGCTATTCATCAATTGCGTGATGGCTGGAATTTAATCACAAAAATGCTGAAAATAGCGATTGCGCAGAGCTGTATTTCAGCCAGTGATGCCGCTTAGCTTGATTGCGCATTACTACTTTAGTCATTGGAATTGCTGTATGTTAAAACAAAGCCTTAACTTTAGAAGTAATAATGTATTACTTAAGTATCTGATGTTGGTGGGTGTCTGTCTACTGCTATCAGCCTGTGCAACGAATAAGACACCGCCCTCGCAACCTGAAAATATCTGTGCCATTTTTAATGAAAAGCCGGATTGGCATCGTGCTGCTATCAAAAGTCATCAAAAGTGGCGTGTGCCACCGCAAATTTTAATGGCGATCGTGTATCAGGAGTCGGGTTATAGGCATGATGCACGACCTCCTAGACGGTGGTTTTTGGGTATTATTCCCGGCACTAGAGCCAGTTCCGCTTATGGCTATCCACAAGCTAAAGATGAGGTGTGGGGCGATTATAAGCGTGAAAATAGTGCCTTTGCTAGCCGCTCTAATATGAGCGACGCCTTGGACTTTATTGGTTGGTATGCTGATAAAGCCCAGCAACTGAATGGCGTTTCTAAATGGGACCCTTATGCGCTTTATCTAAATTATCATGAGGGGTGGGGCGGTTATAGACGTGGCACTTATAAAAATAAAGGCTGGTTATTGCGAGTGGCGCGTACAGTACAAGACAGAAGTGAGCGTTATGGTGCCCAATATGCCCAATGTCGCCCTTAAGCTCAGCTACGTTGAGTCTTAAGGGCTTCAGTCGTGGTAACTAGCTATTTAATTAGCTGCCATTGAATATCTGCGACCACTGGGGCGTGATCGGAGGGACGTTCTAAACGACGCGGCTCCTTGTCAATCCAGCAGGCCTTGCAGAGCGCTTTGAGGGCATCGCTAATCAGAATATGATCAATACGTAGACCGGCATTGCGTCTAAAGCCCATCATGCGATAATCCCACCAGGAAAAACTTTTTTCCTCTTGTTCAAATAGCCTAAAGGCATCATGCAGACCTAAGTCCATCAGTTTTTGTAAGGCAGCACGCTCTGGCGCTGAAATTAAGATGTCACCTTTGTAGCCATCGTGTACATCCCTATTTTCGGGGGCAATATTAAAGTCGCCGGTAATGAGTAGTTGTTGATAGCTAGCCATTTCCTCCTCGAGGAAGCGGTGCAGTTGCTCAAACCAAGCGAGTTTATACTCATATTTATCGCTACCGACGGCGCTACCATTAGGGCAATAGACATTGATAATACGGATTGGACCCTGCGCCGAATCAAAGGTGGCAGCAATTAAGCGTTGCTGAGCATCTTCATAATAGGGGTTGTTGCGCACAACATCATGGGCTTTATGGCGACTGATAATCGCTACCCCGTTATAGGTTTTTTGACCTGACCAACAAGCCTGATAGCCTATCTCCTCAAAAGCGGCTAAATCAAAGAACTCATTATCCTGTTTTAACTCTTGTATGCACAAGATATCGACGGGGTTTGCTTTTAACCAGTCAATAACTTGGGGTAGACGTATTTTTAAAGAATTGACATTCCAAGTGGCAATCATCGTTTTTTTTAAATTAAATTCAAAGACTCTATATTAACAATCAAGGCAGCAATTTTGCTATTTGTCGTCATAACAGCGCAAATTACTACCAAACTTCACTAAGATAGAGTTATTTTTAATCGATTTTTAGGGGTAATTAATGCGCACTAAGCATGTTCCCGATCCTGAATTTGATGTGCCCATGATGGTTGAACAAGGTGGGGTATTGTATTTGCATTTTGACAGTCCTTGGGCGCAAGGGGCGATGTCCTTGTCAGATCCGAACTCATTGGTGTTTTTATATACGCAGCAAATGTGCGCTTGGCTGCTGTTTGAAGCAGCCGATAGTGAGTCGGCGATTGCTTTGCTGGGCTTGGGGGCGGGGAGCCATTTTCGCTTTTTACAAAAGCATACGAACTCACCCGTGTTGGCGGTGGAGTGGAATGAACTGGTGATTATGTGTGTAGAGGACCATTTTCACGTGACAACAGATGAGCGCTGTCAGATCGTGGAGGCGAATGCAGATAAGTGGGTGCATGAGACCTCAGTGCAGGGGCAATATCGTTTTTTAATGGTGGATCTCTATGATTACACGGCCGAGGGACCGGTTTGTAGCTCCAAAAAGTTTTATAAGGGTTGTGCCAATATCTTAGGGAAAGACGGGATTGCGAGTTTTAATCTTTTTGGGCATCATCCAAGTTTCCCTAAGAATTTGGCTAATATTCGTGCTGCCTTTGATGGGCGTGTGGTGATGTTTCCCGAAACGGTGGATGGTAATCGCGTGGTGCTAGCCTTTAAGGGGGCGAACAGGGTCTATGGTCGTGAGGAGCTAGCGCTGAGGGCACAACATATGCAGCTGATTTACGGTTTGCCGGGTGCGGAGTTTTTAGATAGTTTGTTACAAGAGCCTGCAAATCATTTTGTGATTCGCGATAATAAAATTATTATTTAGTATTTCTTGAATATTCTCATAAAAGGAGAGGCATTAATGAGTCGTTTTAATAAAAAGCACCTAGGTCTGGTATTAGGTCTTAGTTTAGGTTTGGGATTAGCTGCACCCACAGCAGTGATGGCCAAGGATAAGTTCGTTGCCATTACCTCCATCGTTGAGCATCCGGCCCTAGATGCGTTTAAGGACGGTGTGGTCGAGGGCTTAGGTGCCGAGGGCTTTAAAGAGGGCGATAATCTCCGTGTTAAGTTCCAGACTGCTCAGGGTAATACCGGCACAGCGGCTCAAATTGCTCGTCAATACGTAGGTGAAAACCCAGACGTGATTGTGGCGATTGGCACACCTTCTGCGCAGGCGGTAGTGGCAGCTACCAAGAGCATTCCAGTCGTGTTCGGTGCGATCACGGATCCGATTGCGGCCCAGTTGGTTAAGGAGCGCGGACCCTCCGGCACCAATGTCACCGGTATGTCGGATGAATTACCGTTGGAGTCTTCGATTGAGTTGATCAAAAAGGCCCTGCCTGAGGCTAAACGCGTAGGTATGGTGTATAACCCTGGTGAGGTTAACTCTAAAATTGTGGTTGATCGCTTAAAGGAATTGATGCCTCAGCATGGCCTGAGCTTGGTTGAAGCTTCCGCCCCACGTACGGTGGATGTTGGCTCAGCAGCGCGTAGCTTAGTATCCAAGGCAGATCTGATTTTCTCCACCACGGATAATAACGTGATAGCCACTTATGAATCCTTGACCAAGGTTTCTTTAGATTCAAAAATACCGTTAATTGCATCGGATACCGATAGCGTACCGCGCGGTGCGATTGCAGCTTTAGGTCTGAATTATAAGCAGTTGGGTGTACAAACTGGTCATATGGTGGCGCGTATCTTAAATGGTGAAAAGCCAGGTGATATCAGTTGGGAAACCTCAAATGAGCTTGCGATTCATTTAAATAAAAAAATGGCTGATCAAATCGGCGTTAAGTTGAGTGATGAATTACTAAAATCTGCTGAGAAAGTGATCGAGTAATTTACAATTGGTTATAATTTATGCGCTAAGTGAATCAATATTGTCTCGATGGCAGTCATTGATTACTTAGCGCTTATTTTTATATGACTTCGGAATTGCCTGATTAGGTTTTTTAGCCATGTCCTTATTAGCTTCATTAGGCGCTTTAGAGCTGGGTTTAATTTATAGCCTTGTTGCTCTGGGCGTTTTTATTTCGTTCAGAATTCTGCGTTTCCCTGATTTAACGGTTGATGGTACCTTTGCTACGGGTGGGGCGGTTGCTGCCTTGATGATTAGTCAAGGCTATGAGCCTTTTATGGTGTCGCTCTGTGCGGCCTTGGCGGGTGCGGTGGCGGGTTCCATTACCGGTTGGTTAAATACCAAGTTGGGCATTATGGATTTGCTCGCCAGTATTTTGATGATGACGGCACTGTATTCGATTAATTTGCGCATTATGAGTGGGCCGAATATTCCATTGATTTTTGATGAGACTGTGTTTACTAGCACCGTGCCGGCCGCAATCAGTGATTATCTATGGCGTCCTATTTTGTTGACCTTGATTTTAATTAGCGTTTTGCTATTGTTAAATCTATATTTCTCCACTCGTTCTGGTTTGGCCATGCGGGCTACGGGTGCTAATTTGCGGATGGCGCGTTCACAGGGCGTTGCAACTGACCGCTCCATTATCGGCGGTATGGCGTTGTCTAATGCCATGGTTGCGTTGGCGGGTGCCTTATTTGCACAATCCCAGGGTGGGTCGGATATTTCAATGGGTATCGGTACCATCGTGATTGGTTTAGCGGCGGTTATTTTAGGTCAGAGCGTGATTCACGCGCGTCGTTTTTTGTTTGTGTTGCTATCGGTGATTTTTGGTGCGATTGTTTATCGATTCTTTATCGCCTTTGCCCTAAATAGTGATGTCATCGGCTTAAAAGCGCAAGACTTGAATTTAGTGACGGCCTTGTTAGTTACCATTGCGTTGATTTTGCCTAAACTTAAAAAACTATTGCTCAAAAAGTGAGTGCGTGATGCTTGATATTAAAAATATTCATATTACGTTTAATCCAAACACGCCAATTGAAACTAAAGCCTTACGCGGTGCCTCGCTTGCGATTGCCGAGGGTGAATTTGTCTCGGTGATCGGTTCAAATGGTGCAGGTAAAAGTACCTTATTAAATGCAGTGGCTGGTGAGCTGCGGGTGGATAAAGGGCAAATCTTAGTTAATCAAAAGGATGTGACTCGTTTGCCCGTATGGGACCGGGCCAAGCAGGTGGCACGAGTGTTTCAGGATCCGATGGCGGGTACCTGTGAGGATTTGACGATTGAGGAGAATTTGGCGCTAGCCTACAGCCGAGGTCAAAAACGGGGCTTAAGAGCGGCCATTAAGCCAGCAATGCGTGAGTTTTTCCAAGAGCGCTTGGCCATTTTAGGATTAGGACTGGAGCATCGTTTAAGCGATCGTATCGGTTTATTGTCTGGCGGACAGCGTCAGGCCATTAGTTTATTAATGGCGACCTTGCAGCCTAGTCGGATTTTGTTATTGGATGAGCATACCGCTGCCCTCGATCCGCGTACGGCCGCTTTTATTCTGGGCTTGACCGAGAAGATTGTCGAAGAGCAGGGGCTAACCACGATGATGGTAACCCATAGTATGAAGCAGGCCTTGGAGCATGGTGATCGTACGGTGATGTTGCATCAGGGCAAAGTTGTGTTGGATGTGAGTGGTGAAAAGCGCGCCCAAATGAATGTGAGCGACTTATTGGAAATGTTTGAAAAGGTGCGAGGTGAGGTGGTCGAAGACGATGCCTTGTTACTCGATTAAGCGAGTAAGTTCGTTTATGTCAATTGGCCCTAAAGTGATTGCGTGCTTTAGGGCTTTTGTTTTATTTATGGTTGAGAATGATATTCGATAAGCTTAAAAAATGCAAAAATGATTGCCTAGGCAATTAGATTTACGATATAATGTTTTTTTGCTTTTTTACATGAGTAATTCGGTGTCGAAGCACATAATTCTCATAAAATAGTTGTAACTGTGGTGAGTGCGTGGTTGTCAGGAGCTAATCAATGATTAGCTTCGGCGCTCCGAATACACCCCATCTCATTGTTTAATTATTCTTTCCAGACTGCTACTCGGTGAGCTATTGGCTAGCGCCGAGTTGAGAGCATATAGATAAGTAAATAGGTCATTCATGAAGATAAATCAAGCTGCCACACGTGGCCTTATGGTGGCATTAAGCTACACTGCATTTTTGACGTTGAGCGCCTGCTCAGAGGATGCTTCAGAGCAGCAAGCACCGCCGCCCATGGCTGTTAGTGTGGTTGAGGCTAAAACTGAATCTACTAAGGTTTATACTACCTTGCCGGCTCGAGTCAATGCACTGAAAGATGCGCAGATTTTGGCACGTGTTACCGGTAATATTGAATCCATTGAGTTTGAACAGGGTGGCCGCGTGAATGCGGGGCAACTGCTATTTAAGATCGATCCTAAACCTTATCAGGCGGCTTATAATCAAGCAGCGGCGAGCTTAAAGCAGGCGCAAGCGACGGCCCGTAGTGCGAATGCCTTAGCCAAGCGTTACCGCGGTTTAGTAAACTCATCAGCCATTAGCCGCCAGGAATATGATGATGCGATGGCTAAAGCCGGTCTGGCTAATGCTTCTGTTGAGCAGGCTCAGGCAGCCTTAAATAATGCAGAAATTAAACTCGGCTATACCAAGGTTGAATCACCGATCGATGGTATTGTAGGCCCCGCATTGGTGACGGAAGGGGCATTGGTCAGTGAGAGCAGTGGCAGTCCATTAGCTGTCGTACAGCAGCTTGATAAGGTGTATGTCGATTTTAATCAGACCGTTAATGAGCTGAGCCAATTACGTCGCGATCTAAGTGAGGGTAAGCTCAAAACCCTAGGTGACGGGGTGGCTGAAGTTGAGTTGGTGATGGATGACGGCAGCCTCTATCCAAACAAGGGTCAGCTCTTATTTACCGGCGTGCAGGTCAATCCCGGCACGGGTCAGGTTCAGTTGCGCGCCACCTTTCCAAACCCTGATCATTACCTATTACCAGGGATGTATTTGCAAGTGCGTTTAGCGCGGGCTTCGGTAGATGATGCGATTTTTGTCCCTAATCAAGCCATTCAGCGTACCTCTGAAGGCGGTAGTAAAGTGATGTTGGTTGATGAGGAAAATGTGGTACGTGACAGCCCGGTGGTATTAGGTCAGGAGTTTGGCGGGCGTACCCTAGTATTAAGCGGTGTCAAGGTCGGTGATAAGGTAATTACGGAAGGCTTTACTAAGATCCGTACTGGTCAAACGGTAAGACCACAGCTTAAAGGCGCTGCCCAACAAGCTCAACAAGAGCAGCAGGCTCAACCGGCTGAAACAGCGGCAAGTCAGGCCCCTGCCGAGCAGTCTGAACAGGGTGCCGATACTGAAGCGGCTGCAGTAGCGCAGTAGGAGCTTGATTAATGTCTAATTTCTTTATTCATCGCCCGATTTTTGCCTGGGTGCTGGCTATTCTTATCTCCTTTGCTGGTTTGCTGGCGATCCCAAATATGTCGGTGGAACAATATCCTGATGTGGCACCGCCCGCCATTACCATTAGTGCAACCTATCCTGGCGCTTCTGCCGAGGAGGTGTCACGTTCGGTGGTCAGTTTGATTGAAGATGAGCTCAATGGTGCCGATGGGCTACTGTATTATTCTTCAACCGCTGATGCGAGTGGTCGTGCCAGTATTGTCGTCACCTTTGAACCGGGGACCGATCAGGATTTAGCGCAGGTGGACGTACAAAACCGCGTTTCTAATATTCAATCCTCCTTGCCGCAAGCCGTGTTGGAGCAGGGAGTACGCTACTCTAAGGGCTTAACCAGTTTCTTGATGATTGTATCAATGTATTCGGATAATCCGGATATTGATGCGGCAAGTGTGGCTGACTACATCACTCGTAACGTTAAAAACAGTATTTCCCGTTTGGATGGGGTGGGTAATTTTCAGCTTTTCTCCGCACCGCGGGCAATGCGTATCTGGGTCGATCCTGAGAAGTTGAGTGGCTATGGTTTAACCATGACGGATGTAACGGCCGCCTTGCGCTCACAAAATATCCCCGTCGCAGCAGGTATTTTAGGTGGTCCGCCGACTGATGCTGACTTGATGACAACAGCCATTACCTCAGTTAATGGTGAATTGACCAATATCGACGAATTTAAAAACGTAGTTTTACGTGCCAATGCTGATGGTTCGTTAGTCAGAGTTCAGGACGTGGCACGGGTTGAAGTCGGTTTAAGCTCCTATAGCTTTAATGGTAAATTGGACGGTAGACCAGTTGCTACCTTTGCCATTAATCTGGCGGCCGGCGCCAATGCCTTGGAAACTGCTGCACTGGTGCGCGCAGAGATGGAGTCACTGTCACAGTATTTCCCAGATGGTATCAGCTATGCCATTCCTTATGATACGGCGCCCTATGTTAAGGAATCCATTCTGAAGGTAGTGCATACCTTGCTTGAAGCGGTGGTGTTGGTATTTGTTGTGATGTTTTTGTTTTTACAAAATGTCCGTTATACCGTGATTCCTGCGCTAGTCGTGCCTATTGCCTTATTGGGTACGCTCGCGATCCTCTGGATGGTCGGTATGTCGGTCAATACCATGACCATGTTCGCAATGGTGCTTTCTATCGGTATTTTGGTGGATGATGCCATTGTGGTGGTGGAAAACGTGGAGCGGATCATGATGGAAGAGCGGATTCCGCCGCTCCAAGCCACCATTAAAGCCATGCCACAAATTGGTGGAGCGATTGTCGGTATTACGCTGGTGTTGGTGACCGTGTTCTTCCCATTGGCCTTTATGAGCGGCTCCTCGGGTGTGATTTACCGCCAGTTTGCTGTGGCTATGGCGGTGTCTATTGCGTTCTCAGGCTTTTTTGCCTTGACCTTTACGCCGGCACTTTGCGCCACTTTCCTGAAACCGGTTACCGTTGGTGCGCATGAGCGTCGCGGTTTCTTTGGTTGGTTTAACCGTAATTTCGATCGCATGACCGAGGGTTATACCTCGTGGGTTGCCAAGCTAGTTAAACGTGGTGGTCGGATGATGTTTATTTATCTGGCTTTAACCATCGGTGCCTTATGGTTTTTTGTGCGGATGCCAGGCTCCTTTATGCCGGATGAGGACCAAGGGGTGGTTATTACGAACGTGGAGTTAGCTTCGGGTTCGACGGCAGAGCGTACAGAAGCGGTGCTCGACCAGGCGCGTGCATTTTTTGAAAAAGAAGAGGCGGTGGAGCACGTGGTATCCATTCGTGGTTTTAGTTTTAATGGTACAGGGATTAATGCCGGTATTATCTTTACTCCGCTTAAGGACTTTAAGGATCGTACCGCAACAGCGCAGGAAATTGCTGGTCGCGCCACCGGTGCCTTATTATTCGGGGTGCCTGATGCCACGATGTTTAGTGTGATGCCGCCACCGATTCCTTCTTTAGGTAATGCCTCAGGTTTTGATATGTATTTACAAGACCGTGGGACCTTAGGTGTTAATGAGCTACGCGCTCAGGCCGATCAATTAGTTGCTTTGGCTTCACAGAACCCTAAACTTAATAGTGTGCGTATTGCTAGCCTAGGTGCCGGTCCATCCTTGGAGATTAAGATTGATCGCGCTAAAGCAATGACTTATGGGGTTAGCTTCCCGGATTTGGCGCAAGTACTCTCCTCTTCGCTCGGTGGTGCCTATTTAGGTAAATTCCCAAATATGGGTCGGATGCAGGATATTTGGGTACAGGCAGATAATCCTTATCGCCGTTCACCGGATGATTTATTACGTCTAAAAGTGCGTAATGCCACAGGTGATTTAGTGGAATTATCCAACTTTATTGAGGTGCGCTGGAGCCTGGCACAAAGCTTAGTACAACGCTATAACAGCTATTTTGCGGTTAATATCAGTGGTTCCGCAGCGCCCGGTGTGGCGAATGGTGAGGCCATGGCAGAGATGGAGCGTCTGATTAGGGATAATCTTTCGGCCGATATCGGTTTTGAATGGACTGGTTTATCGTATCAAGAGATTGAGGCGGGTAACCAAGGCTCGATTTTGATGATACTGTCGCTGTTCGTGGTATTCTTGGTGCTGGCTGCGCTTTATGAGAGTTGGAGTATCCCACTATCGGCGGTGATGATTGTGCCCTTAGGTTTGTTGGGCTCGGTTGCGTTTGCGTATCTCTTTAACCTGTCCAATGATATTTACTTCCAAGTCGGGGTAGTGACGGTGATTGGTTTAGCAACGAAAAACGCCATTCTAATTGTTGAGTTTGCTAAGGATGCCGTGGCTACGGGTCAACCGTTATTTGAGTCAACAGTGCGTGCCGCTCGTCTACGTTTGCGACCGATTTTGATGACCTCATTTGCCTTTATTTTAGGTGTGACCCCATTAATGATCGCAACAGGTGCCGGTGCTGCAGGTCAAAGAACCTTAGGTACTGGGGTTGTGGGTGGTATGATTGCTGCGACTGTGTTCTCGATTTTCATGGTACCGATTTTCTTCTCGGTGGTCTTGAAGATCTTTAAAACTAAGCCTAAGCTTTTAGGTGCGCAAGTGGTTGAGCAGCAAAGCGAGATGCAGAGTCGCGAGGAAAAAGATTTTATTTACTCCGAGGCCTATCCTGAGTTAGATCCTTATCGTGTCGGATCCGACGATACTAATCATTCAAAGAGTGATGGTGCTAAGCCTGGTGATGACACGAATCAAACGCGTGAGGAATAGTTTGTGAAAAAATTATCAATACTCAGTGTCAGTCTGATGTTGGCAGCTTGCTCATTGAATCCTAAGTATGAGCAACCGCAGGCACCCGTTCCGTCAGCGTATCCTGGCGCCTCGGCGGCGCTGCCGGCTGGTATGCTTAGTGGTGCCGATCTGGGCTGGCAAGAAGTCATCCGTGAGCCTCGTTTGCGGGCATTGATTGAATTGGCGCTGGCAAATAATCGTGATATGTTGATTGCGATTCAACGGGTTGAGGAGGCGCGTGCGCTGTATGGTGTTCAGCGTAGTGACTTGCTGCCGCACATTGGTGCAACCGCTCAAGAAAGCGCGCAGCGTCTGCCCCCAGATATGCGTATGCCTGGACAGGATAGTATTAGTCGTACCTATAGCGCGGGTTTGGGAATCACCGCCTTTGAGCTGGATTTTTGGGGTAGAAAGCGTAGTTTAAGTGAGTCGGCCTTTGAGCAGTATTTAGCGACTGATGAAGCGAGAAAAAATGTGCAGTTGAGTCTGATTTCTCAAGTTGCCTCTACCTATTTTACTTGGCGCACTGCGCAAAGTCAGCAGGATCTGGCGCGTCGTACCATTGATGCCTATCAAGCGAGTTATGATTTGGTGAATCGTCGCTTTAAGGCAGGGGTGGCTTCTGGTTTAGAAAGAAATCAGGCGCTCACTACCTTGCAAGCTGCCAAAGCTGCCCTAGCCGCTGCTAATCGTCAGGTGCAAGTGGCGTCAAATGCCCTCGATCTCTTGATTGGACAGCCGCAGCCAGCTGGCCTACCGGCAGCGGTGCCTTTTGCTGCGGATAATTTAATTGCTGAGATTCCGGCAGGCGTGTCTTCCACTCTCTTAATAAGACGTCCTGATATTATTGCCGCCGAGCATCAACTAAAAGCAGCGAATGCTCAAATTGGTGCAGCACGGGCAGCGTTTTTCCCTAGCATTTCCTTAACCGGTTTATTAGGCACCATCAGTCCGCAGCTAAGTGGGCTGTTTGATCGCCAAACTGAGACTTGGTCATTTAATCCGAGTATTAATTTACCAATTTTCACCGCTGGCGCATTACGCAATAATTTAAACTTAGCCGAGGTGCGCAAAGAAATTGCCATTCTCAATTATGAAAAAGCCATTCAAAACGCCTTTCGTGAGGTCTCTGATGCACTAGCAGGTGAAGCCACTTATAAAGAGCAGTTGGATGCCTTGCGAGAGCAGCAAGCGGCAGCTTATCAGAGTCTGAATTTATCTGAGCAACGTTACCAAGCCGGTGTGGATAGCTTTTTACAGGTGCAACAAGCGCAAATTACGCTATTTAATACGCAACAGAACTTTTTACAGCTTGGTTTGGCTTCATTGATGAATCGTTTAGAGCTATATAAGGCCTTGGGTGGTGGTTGGACTGCTACTACGGTTACTCGCTTAGCAGTGCCGACGGCTGAGGCTGAGTAAAAGCCGGCACATTAAAAAAAGTGCGTTTTTAATGTCTAAAATAACTGGCTAAATCCAAGCATGTGTTTGGATTTAGCCTTTGTGTGGTTATAACTATTGTGGAGTCTTCATGGATTTAGGTGTTAATATTGATCACGTTGCGACACTTCGTCAACAGCGCAATGTCGCTTATCCCGATCCGATTCGAGCAGCCTTATTAGCCGAAGAGGCTGGCGCCGATGCCATTACGCTGCATTTGCGCTTTGACCGTCGTCATATTCAAGATGCGGATTTATATAAAATGCGTCCATTACTGCGTACGCGCATGAATTTAGAATGTGCTATTACCGATGAGATGTTGGATATTGCGCTTGACGTAAGGCCGCATGATGTGTGCTTAGTGCCTGAACGAGCAGAGGAGTTAACCACTGAGGGTGGCTTGGATGTGGTGACTCGTTTTGATGAGGTAAAGCATGCGGTCGCACGCCTACAGGATGCCGGTATTCGCGTGTCACTCTTTATTGACCCAGAGGAGCGCCAAATTGAAGCGGCGGCCCGTACCGGTGCGACTGTGATTGAAATTCATACCGGCAATTATTCACAAGCCACGGAAATTCCTGCCGAGAGTGAGCAGGCGGCGGCTAAGGACGAGATCGTTGCCAAGGAATTAGAGCGTGTACGTCTGGGAATGGTAGCAGGTCTGGGCTTGGGTCTTAAGGTAAATGCCGGTCATGGCTTACACTATAGCAATGTGCAGAATATCGTTGCCTTGGGTGGTTTTAATGAATTAAATATTGGTCACGCCATTGTTGCTCAAGCCATTTTTGATGGGTGGGAAAAGGCCGTGCGCGATATGAAGGCGTTACTTAGAAGCACGGCCTGTGTTTAATTTGATAGGGAGATTAAGATGGTCGATCAGACAGCAGCTATTGATTTGCTACTTAAGCGCAATTCGATGAAGTTAGTGCAGGCGCCGGGCCCTTCGGACGAGGAACTGGCGACGATCCTGCAGGCCGCCATGACGGCCCCTGATCATGGGGCCTTGCGTCCGTGGCGTTTTAAAGTGATTCGCGGTGAGGAAGCGGTGCAGCAGTTTGCAGAGCTTTCTTTTAAGCATCGTCAAGCCTCAGCAATGCCCTTTACTGAAGAAAAGTTAGCCTCTAGTAAAGCTTGGCTTGCTGATGTGCCTTTGATCATTGCCGTTGCGGCCCAAATTAATCATCAAGTGATTGAGAAAATCGACGAAACGGAGCAATTATTGGCGACAGGGGCGGCCATGACACAAATTCTTAATGCGTGTCATTTCCTAGGCTATGGCGCCTTTTGGAGTACGGGTATTGCGACCTATATCGAGGATTTTCAGACAGCGATTGGTTTTGATCCCTTGGACTATCGCTTTATGGGCTTTATTGCGATTGGTACCCCCAAAATGGCGATTCCTCAAAAAGAGCGTCCAAACTACCAGGACTTTACGACGCTGTGGACTGGCTCAGGGAATTAAGCGTAGTCTTTAATGGTAATTACTGACTGCATTTTTTCTAATTTGTCGTTATGCTACAAGTTATTTTAACAATCTATAGTTTAGATCTTAAGTAGTTTTGTTGGAGGACGACATATTATGAAGAAACCTTTCCGTTTATCAGCACTTTTTGCAGCGACCGCTTTATCATTCGGTTTGGCCGCTTCCGCTCATGCTGAAGTGGTCAAAATCGGCTTTGTAGGTCCTATCACTGGTCCTTTGACGCAATATGGTGATATGGTACTTGAGGGTATGAATACTGCGATTGAGGCAGTGAATGATGCTGGCGGTATTGATGGTAATACTTTCGAAATCGTGCGGGTAGATGACGCATGTGAGCCTAAACAAGGTCCAATCGCAGCGAATAACATCATCAACCAAAAAATTGGTTTTGTGGTCGGTCCAGTGTGTACCGGTGCCACCGTTGCTGCGGCGAGCATTCTAGATGAGCAGGGCGTGGTTACGATTACGCCGTCCGGTACGGGTCCAGTGATTACCGATGATAAGAATTTCCACTTTATTTTCCGTTCCATCGGTCGTGATGACCAGCAGGGTCCTGCGGCGGCCGAGTACATCATCAATGTTGCTAAGCCTCAGCGTTTAGCGGTATTGCACGATAAGCAGTCTTATGGTCAGGGTATTGCCGCTTCTGTGCGTGATGAAGCAAAAAATGCAGGTATCAATGTGGTGATGTTTGAGGGTATTAATGCCGGTGAGTCTGATTACTCTGCGATCTTAACCAGTATGCGTTCAAATGACGTTGATTTTGTGTATTTCGGTGGCTATCACCCTGAGATGGGTTTATTACTTCGTCAGGCCAAAGAGCTTGGCTTTGAGGCACCGTTTATGGGTCCTGAGGGTGTAGGTAACCCTGACGTAAATGCGATCGCCGGTGATGCGGTTGAGGGTATGCTCTTAACCTTACCAGCAGACTACTCGGCTCGCCCTGAAAACGCTGAGATTGTTGAGGCTTTCAAAGCCAAAAACCGTAATCCTTCTGGCGCTTTCCAGTTGACTGCTTATGCGGCTACCCAAGCTATTCTTAAGGGTATCGAAGAAACTAAATCCACCGATCCTGAGAAAGTCGCTGATTGGTTACACGCCAACAAGGTATCCACTGTATTAGGTGATATTAGCTGGAACGAGCAGGGTGACTTAACGGAGTTCGTGTTCGATGTGTTTAAATGGCATGCTGACGGTTCTAAGTCTTTAGCTAAATAATTTATTAGAACGCAGCATTTAGTAGTATCAAGGCACTTGGGTGGTTTTGCTGTCCAAGTGCTTTTTTATGTGGCATCGACATAGGATGTCGTCTGCTTGCAATCGATTATCTAAGTATTGTTAGCCATCGCCCATCCCTTTAGCTCAATTGACTGCATAGGCATCTATTTTGTAATGCGCCGCTCAAAGCATTTTTAATGCACGGGTTTTAATATAAAATGAGCTATTAAATTATTAAGGCGATAAGGGATTGGATACAGTTTCTTCATATTTTAAGCAAGCCTCTCAAGGGCATTTGTCAATTACTGGTGAATGGGTATTGGCAAATTTCGGCGAGCTAAAGCAGTTAAAGTCGGAGCTGCGTCAGGCCTTGGACGACGCTGAGACCATCGATTTTTCCGAACTGCAGCAGTTAGATACGAATGGTGCCTATCTACTGGTGAAGTATTTAGGCGCAGAGCGTATCAAAAGCGCGTTGGATGATGCTTCACTTGCGCCGGCATTTCGCGCTTTATTAGCGGTGGTTCAGCAAAGTATCACTGAGGCAGGCGAGCACCAGCCCGAACTCAAACAGCACAGTGCCATCGCCTTATGGTTAGATCGTATGGGTCGACGCACCCTTGATGCTAAGAACGAGGCGGTACGTTGGTTCGCTTTTTTTGGCATGGTGCTAGAGGGTATGTGCCTTAACTTTTTACAGCCTCATAAGTGGCGTTTGACCTCGGTCATCGCTCATATTGATGCCAGTGGCTATCAAGCGGTACCGATTATTTTTCTATTGAATTATTTGATTGGTGCGGTGGTGGCTTTTTTGGGCGCCACCGTGTTGGAGCAGTTTGGGGCGACGATTTTTACCGTGCATTTGGTTGGCTTTGCCTTTATGCGTGAATTTGGCGTGCTCTTAACCGCCATTTTAATGGCAGGACGGACCGCCAGTGCCTTTACTGCACATATCGGTTCGATGCGCTTACACGAGGAAATTGATGCGCTCAAAGTCAGCGGGGTGAATCCTATTCATGTGTTGGTATTGCCGAGAGTAACTGCCTTATTGGTGAGTCTGCCTTTATTGACCTTTATTGCGATTGGTGCAGGTATTTTAGGCGGGATGACAGTATCCATCTTTATGCTCGGTATTTCACCCACCTTATTTGTTGAGATTTTGGTTGATAAAGTCGGTTTGAGGCATTTTTTAGTGGGTATGTCCAAAGCCCCTATCTTTGCCTTAGTGATTGCCACCACCGGTTGTTTAGAGGGCTTTAAGGTTAGGGGTAGTGCTGAGTCCTTAGGTCGACAAACAACCAATAGCGTGGTCAAGTGTATTTTCCTGGTGATCTTGATTGATGCCTTAATGGCGATGTTCTTTATGGAAATGGGGTGGTAGTGATGCAGCAGTCTCAAGTACCCAAGCCAGACCCTAAGCAGTCTAATGATGAGCCCGAGATCGTCATTAGGGTGCGCGGTTTACGCAATCAATTTGGTTCACATGTGGTTCACGATAACTTGGATTTAGACGTTTACAAGGGCGATATTCTTGGCGTGGTGGGAGGATCCGGTACGGGTAAATCAGTGTTGCTGCGCTCCATTGTCGGCCTAATCACACCGGCTGCCGGTGAGGTCACGGTCTTTGGTAAAACCTTAAGTGAACTCTCGGATAAAGAGCGTGATAGCGTTGATCGACAGATGGGTGTACTGTTTCAACAAGGCGCCCTTTACTCCTCCTTAACGGTCAAGGAAAATATTGCCTTTCCCTTGATTGAGCAGTTAGGGATGTCACGCCCTGAGGCTGAGGATTTGGCCTTGATGAAGATTTTTTTAGTGGGGCTATCAGCGGTAGCTGCCGATCGCTACCCCTCGGAGTTATCGGGCGGTATGATTAAACGAGCGGCTTTGGCTCGCTCATTAGCCCTGGATCCGGCCATCTTGTTTTTAGATGAGCCGACGGCCGGTTTAGATCCTATTAGTGCCGCTAATTTTGATGAATTGATCATGACACTTAGAGATGCACTTGGTTTAACCATCTTTTTAGTGACACATGATATGGATACTTTGTATACGGCATGCGATAAGATTGCCGTACTCTCAGACAAGAAGGTGTTAATTTCTGCACCCATTGAAGAAGTAAAAAAAGTTGATAATGAGTGGATTCAGGAGTACTTTAACGGCCCGCGTGGTCGTGCCGCCTACTCATCTCATCAGCAAGAAGAATAGTTTTTTAAAGGTAAGCTATGGAGCCAAAAGCAAGGCATATTTTAATCGGTTTTTTCACCGTACTGATTACCGTGGGTATTGTGACTGCGGTTTCTATCTTAGGTAAAATCACCACTTCTCAGAAGTGGCAGTATTTTATTATCCAGTTCAATGAAAGTGTGAGCGGTCTGTCTAACGGCAGTGCCGTTGAATATAGCGGTCTTAAAATCGGCGAGGTAGAACGACTGGAGCTACAGGCTAATCCTAATCTGGTGAATGCCTATGTCAAATTAAACGAGGATGTTAAGGTACGCTCCGATGTGGTGGTGATGTTATCGCTCGTGGGGGTGACGGGTCAGTCGGTGATTTCAATGTCCGGCGGTAGCCCTGAGGGCATGCTGTTAGAGGGTGATCGTGATGATCGTCCGATTCTCTATGCGACACCATCACCGCTGTCTAAGCTCTTTTCCAGTGGTGAGGGTTTAGCTTCCAGCTTAAGTGAAAGCTTGATTCGCTTCAAGAAGTTATTAAGTGATGATAATATCAATCACTTTGCAGGTATTTTGGCGAATGTGGAGAGTTTTACGGGTTCGCTTGCCGCAGAAGGGGATTCGCTGCAATCAGCAATTCGTGAGGCAGATGAGCTCATGGCTAATGCTAATGAAGCAGTGGCTTTATTTAAAGAGTTTAATTCAAGTGTAAATCATCTATTAAATGAACAGGGTGCTAAGGCGATGGAGTCAATGACCACAGCCATTGATTCTGTGAAGCAAGCCTCGGAAAATATTAAAAAGTTAGTGATTAACTCACAAGGCAAACTATCCAATAGCTTAGAGGGTTTAGAGCAGGTCGGCCCGGCTCTAAATGAGTTTAAGCGTGGTATGAGTACCTTTAATAATTTATTAAGAGATTTTTCAGAAAGTCCGGGTCGCTTTATTCTAGAGGGCGAACAGCTTAAGGAGTACAAACCATGGTAAAACAATCAATAGGTCGAATCATGTTGTTAGGTGCCTTGGCGACCTTAGTCTCGGCTTGTTCAATTATTCCTAAAAGTCCGAAGCTCACGGTCTATCAATTGCCTCAACGGGCGCAGGCAGTTCAATCATCAACAACGCTTAATAAGGTATTGCGTGTGGCCATTCCTTATAGCCGTAACTATTTAGATACCTCGCGTATTGTAGCGGTGACGCCTGAACATCATATGGCTGTGATGGACGGTATTCGTTGGGAGGATTTAGGGCCAATTGTCTTTAGAGATAGTTTAATTCGTGCACTTCGCAGTGCAGGTATTTATCGAGCGGTGATTAATGATGATACGCCCTCAGGGGATTATGCATTACGCAGTGATTTGCAAGATTTTCAGGTAGACCATAGCGTGCAACCGGCGACCGTCGTGATTAGCTTGGATGTCAATTTGACTAATCTTAAAAACCCGAACGAGCCGACGAATACCCGCAGCTTTACTGCGCGTGCAGCTTTAGCGGCGGCATCGGATGAAGCGGTGATTGAAGCCTTTGCTGATGCGAATCAGCAAATTCAGACGCAGATCATTGAGTGGTTAAGCAGTCAACCAAGCGCCAGATAAGTTTGTCGAATGATGGCGGGGGATAGCCTGTGGCAACAGATTAAAGGCGGTGCTGATGAAGCAAGCACCGCCTTAATCATCTGATGCTTTAAAAGAACAAACTCAGACTATTGACACTTAAAGCTAATGTAGTAGGCATCACCCACTGAGCCAGAACCGGTCGGTGCGTGCTGCTGAATATTGGTCGCTTGTAGTGGGGAGCATACACGATTTGCATTGCTTTGGCAGGTGGCCCAGTCCGGTGCTGAGGTCGCATTATCTGAGCATTGAAGACCATAAGAGTTATTATCGCTCAAATCGATTTTGCTGGCGCAGGCTGATAATATGACAGGGACCGCGATTAAGAGTAATTTTTTTAATTTCATAAGTAAAACTCCGAGCCTCTTCTTTTCTAAACAATTGGATTTTATCAATAGTTTAGCTCAAATCCTAGTGATACACGCTGAAAGCGCCGAATAAGCCTTTTTACCATTGGGCTGATGGCACTCGCAAGAAGAGGTTACATTTGCTTGCTAATCTGTTGCTGAATCACTGCTAAGATAAACTATACAATAAATTGTTGTTATCTTTTCTTATCCTTTTAAGGAGCTATCTGATGAAGAAAGTATTACTCCCAGTTTTATCTGCCTTGATGTTAAGTGGTGTTGCTGTGGCTCAGGATGAGGGTCCTGATAATCGCTCTGCTTGGGCCAAATCTCAAGATATGTATGTTGAGCCTACGCTACGTATTACGGAAACCACAATTCCTGTGACGGCTGAGCAAGCAGCTCAACAAAATTTAAATGTGCGTGAAGTACCTGCGGGTACGGCGACTGCGCAAAGCACGACCACCGTGGTTAATCCCGATGGTCAGGTTGTTGGACAAAAAACGGAGCCTGCGAGCGGTGTAGCTGCGCCTGCAGTGGTTGAGCCTGCCGTTACGCCTATGCAGCAACAGGGTGCGCCGGTAGAGGACTTATCTAGACAGGTTAAATAGGTCTTAAGCAACTAAGTCGCAGCCATAGCCACACGGAGCCTGTTGATATGATCAACAGGCTTTTTTGTGGCTGGCTAAAATTAGCCAGCCTTCGCATATTACTCTGCGCATAAGCTAAACTCCTCATGTTGAGGCAAAGAGCGGTAGTTGATGCTATGACAGAAAGTGTAGCCACCGATAGCGTTGCGCAGCAGGGCGAGAGTGCGCATCTTGAGTTGCTCCACGAGCTGAGCGAGGAGCAATATGCAGCTGCGACCAGTGAGGCTGCTGCTACGCTCGTGTTGGCTGGTGCAGGTACTGGCAAGACACGCACCTTAATTGCTCGCTTAGGCTATTTGCATAGCATTGGCTATTTTAATGAGGCAAGGGTCTTGATGTTAGCCTTTGCTAAAAAAGCCGCACAAGAGATGGCGGAGCGTATTGAGCAGTTGCTTCCCAGCGTGAGTGAGGCAGTCGATGTGAGTACCTTTCACAGTTTAGGCTTGCAAATCGTAGCCAGGGTCACAGGGCGTATGCCACGCTTAACTGAGCTAAGCGAGGCAGATGCGTTGTCACACTTTATTCGTCAAGGTTTTTTTGAGCTATGTGCAAGGGACTCAGCGTATTTAAAGGCATATTACAAGTGGCTTAATCTATCCAGTCTTGATAATCTTGCCGCTCAGTCATTGCGTACGCTGAATGATGAATACACACGTCATCGCGGTGAGTGGATATGCGCCAATGTGCTTTATCAATTAAATATCGACTATTTTTATCAGCCACTGTATGCCCGTCCCCATCACTGGACCAAGTATCAATGCTATCGGCCGAGCTTTTATTTAGTCAATGAGGGTATTTATCTTGAGGTCTATGAGGTGGCGGAGCAGGCGCTTAGTGCATCGCAGCTAGCCCATCGCCAGCGGGTGAGTACGCTTCATGCAGCCCAAGGTAGCACCCTAATTGAATTGTTTGTGGATGAGTCCTTAGCAGATTTTTATGCGCATTGCCTAAGGCTACTGAGTCGTCTTAAAAAGCCTGCCAGGCACCAACGCAGGCCACGAGCTAAGTCATTACGACTGGGTCGTTCAGCTTATCATTATGAGCACTTAGTGGCGCAGCTCTGTCGTTGGTTGCCTTTGTTTAAGCATCAGCAGAGTTGGCCAGATTTGAGTCAAAGCCCATTAGCTGATGGGCATTTATTAAATGCCTTATTGGCACCCTTATGGCAGCGTTATCAAGCACATTTAGCTGACACTGGCACGATTGATTATGAAAAAATGATTAGCTTGGCGAGCGATTATGTGCGCTCCGGGGCTTTTAAGGTACCTTGGAGTGAGGTGATGATTGACGAGTTTCAAGATATTTCGGCTGAGCGGGCTGCGTTAATTCAAGCCATGCGTGAGCAAAAGCCCTCGCTGCGCTTATTTTGCGTGGGTGATGATTGGCAAGCAATTTACCGCTTTGCTGGCTCAAACTTACGCTTTACCACCGACTTTGAGCATTATTTCGGTGAGGTGCAACGCTATGCGCTAAGTCAGACCTTTCGCTTTGGTGAGTGTTTAAGTCGAGAGTCCAGCCGTTTTGTGCTACAGAATCCGCTCCAAAGTCGTAAGGCCCTATATGGGCAAGCAGGGCATCAGCAGCCCTTGGTCTTATGTTGCACCAAGGAACTGACTGAGGGGGCTTTGCTAGCAACGATTTATGAGTTGATTCAACGGGATGCGGCGGGGCGTTTAACTGGGGGTGCCCAAGAGCGCTCCACGGTGTTATTGTTATCACGTTTTCATCATTTTTTACCCGCCGCCAAGACCATGCAAGCGTGGTCGCGGCAATTCCCCAAGTTGGCGTTGTTGCAGGGCACGGTGCACGGGGTCAAGGGCAATGAAGCGGATTACGTGGTGTTATTAGCGATGAATCAGGGGGAGTTTGGCTTTCCTTCGACAAAGCAGAGCGATGCATTAGTTGAGTACCATTTGCCTCCGCCTGAGGACTTTCCTTATGCAGAGGAACGGCGCTTATTTTATGTGGCTTTGACCAGAGCAAGGGAGCAGGTTTATTTAATTTATGATGAGGATAATGCCTCGGTGTTTATTGAGGAGCTCAAAAGAGATTACCCTGTTTTACACTTAAAAGAGTTAATGCAGCAAGCAGGATTACTTAAAAAGCCTCAAAAAAAGGCATGGCAGCGGCTTAATATTTTCAAAGTTAGGTAAAATAGAGCCCATACTTCTTTTGGAGCCGCTTCTCTGCCATGCGATTTATTATTTATTTTCTGATTTTTGTCTATTTTTCTAGTAACTATGACAGTTTTTTTATCGGCCTATTAGCCGCTATTGGCACAGCTTATGGTTGGCGCTACTTAAAAAATCGCATGCAAGCCTCTGAGCCTACAGCAGGCGCTCGCTCTTGGGGTGAAAATACATGGGGTAAGCAGTCCACACGAGGCGCTGCTTCCTATGATTTTGGTCGGGGTCATATACGTTCAGCTATTTTCCCAAACGAGGTATTTACGCCAATTTCATTTTATGTGGCTGCTTTGTTTTTGTGTTTAGGACGTATTGCTAAGGCAAAAGGGGTAGTACACGAAAGGGATATTGATTTAGCCAATCGGGTGATGAACCAATTGCGCTTACCTGAGGCTTTGCGGAGTGAGGCCAGAAAGTATTTTAATCAGGGTAAGGGCTCAAGTTTTTCCGTCTCGGATCTGGTGCTGGAGGTAAAAAAGCAGTTTATTGCTTTTCCAAACTTCCAACGTATGTTTTTTGATATTTGTTTGAGTGCGGCGATTTTGGATGGGCGTATCATCGCTTCGGAAAAAAGCATTATTCGAGATTTATTCCCTTTAACCGGGGCGCGTCCGGAGCTGTTTGATGATTTTATTGGGCAGTTTGAACAAGGCGCAGCCTTTGGTCAAGAGCGTGCTCATACAGGCTATGGCGATCATGGGCAATCACAGGGTCGCTCATCACAGGACCAAGGTTGGGGGCGTGCGACCAAATCAAAATTGGCAGAGGCCTTGGCAACCTTAGGGGTGACGGAAGATGTGCAGCAGGATGAATTAAAGCGTGTGTATCGTCGCTTAATTAATCAATATCATCCAGATAAATTGGCTGGTCAAAACTTACCTGAGGGCTTAGTTGAGATGGCCAAGGAAAAAACGCAGCAGATTATCTCATCCTATAACTACATTATGGAGTATAAGGGCTGGTCGCGTTAAGGCAGTATGTACTCGTCGCTGCTAAAATTGCCTCAGCGACAGCTAATCAGGTGGCTTTGGATTAAAATGCTGATGACTCTTCGTTGTAGGCGAGTGCCGCTAAGGCCGCTGCGAGTATCTCGCCGGAGGCGCAGAAAAACACCAGCGTATCCCCGTCATTTGCATTATCCAGTATGCTGCTGATCTCATCCTCGGGATCGTTTAGTTCATGTAGCTCAGCCACATGTACAGAGCCCATTTCAAATCGCTCCTCCGGCAGTATCTGAGGGATCAGCTCATAATCAGTAGCGGCGATCACAAAGCATAAAAAGAGCTGGCTGCCCTCGATATTGGCGCGTAACTCTAGGCCGATATCCTCAAGCGTGTCGCCCTGGTGGGCACTGATATGACGATGGAATGTTGTGCTTAAATAGTCTTGCATAATCTAGTCGCTGTGCTCTAGTCACTACTCAGTCATGAGATTGGTCGGTGGCGGTAAATCTTGGGGTTTAGGCGCAGCAGATCCTTGGTAAGAAGCGGGATGTTGGGCACACGCCGCTAAAAAGCTTGAAGCTGTTAAAATAAACAGTAGTTTTTTGATTTTATCCATATGCTGTGCTCCAACGTAGTTAATCATTTATTGTAGTGTATTTTTTAATCCATTTCACTGTCGAGGTCTATTGTACGTAATGCGCAAAATTATTCATATTGATATGGATGCATTTTATGTGTCCGTTGAGTTGCGCGATAGACCGGAGCTTCGGGGGCAGCCGGTGATAGTGGCTTGGGATGGCGCGCGTTCGGTGGTGTGTGCGGCTTCTTATGAGGTTAGACAGTATGGCGTGCATTCTGCTATTTCGGTGGCGCGGGCAAAGCAGCTCTGTCCACAAGCGATTTACATTAGTCCTGATTTTTCAAAGTATCGTGCCGTGTCTCAGCAAATTCATGCGATTTTCAGGCAGCATACGGATTTAATTGAGCCCATTTCACTGGATGAAGCGTATTTGGATGTGACTGAGAATAAGTTGAATATCCCCATTGCCACGGAGATAGCGCAGTTGATTCGTCGTGATATTTTTGAAACAACGGGTTTAACTGCTTCAGCAGGTGTGGCCCCAAATAAATTTATTGCAAAAATTGCTTCCGATTGGAATAAGCCGAACGGGATCAAGGTGGTTTCACCGCAAAGGATGATGGAATTCCTATTGCCCTTACCGGTGCAGAAAATTCCTGGGGTGGGACGGGTGACCCTAGCAAAAATGCATCGTCTTAAAATTTATACGGTGGAGGATATGAGCGCTTTTAGCTTGGGTGAATTAGTGCATCATTTTGGTAGTTATGGCTATCGCTTGTATCAACTCGCTAAAGGCATTGATCGTCGTCCAGTGAAGGCTCAGCGTGAACCAAAACAAATATCCGCAGAAAATACCTTTATGCGTGATTTACAGGTGGCGGAGATTGCCGAAGCGCTGGCGCCAATTGCAGAAAAAGTAGCAGCAGTCGCACAACGTAAGGGGCAGTTTGGCTATTGCGTGACCCTACGCCTAAAAACCGCTGATTTTAGAGTGATGACCCGCTCCATCACGCTTTCCCATGTGTTGCATCAAGCGGATGAAATTTTGCAGCAAGCCTTGCATTTATTAGAGCAGTTAAGCCCCGAAGAGAAAGCACAACGCTATCGCTTAGCAGGAATTGGCATTAGCCAATTCCTAAGCAGGGAAGCAGTAGAATCTCAGCTGAGTTTATTTTAAATGCTTATGGGTTTAGCTTTTGGCGAAGGTTTTTAGAAACCTCAGACATATCGGCACGTCCGGCAAGCTTCGGTTTAATCAGAGCCATGGCTTTACCCATGGCAGCACCCCCGCTCACACCCTCAGCCTGTAACTGAGCTAAAACCTCATCAATTAAGGCATTGATTTCTGCGGCATCTGCTTGAGCTGGCATAAACTCACTTAATACATCAATTTCTGCCTGCTCGGCGGCCGCTGTATCGGTACGACCTGCTTTTTCATAGGCCTGAATGGATTCGCGACGCTGCTTAATCTGCTTATCGATAATGCTGATAATATCGTCGTCAGTCAACTCAATACGCTCATCGACCTCACGTTGCTTGATGGCTGCCTGTAATAAACGTAAAGTACCTAGGCGTGCGCTATCACGGGCTCGCATCGCATCTTTAGTGGCGCTGGAAATTTTATCTTTTAAGCTTTGAGACATTATTTATCCTAAATCATTGGTTGAATTTTGTTTGAATGCCTTTATTATATTACGCTTATGCTAGAAAAATAGAATCACGTAGGAATTGAGTTTAAGCGAATGGCAGCATTTATTATTCAGAAGAGCTACATCCCTAAAGCGCAGACGGATGTAGCGCAATTATTTATGGTTTTGACACGTTCAGCCCAAGCAGAGGATATTGCGGCGGCTGATGGGGTGTTAAAGGTGTTATCGGCACGCTTTCCATCGGCTGTGTTATTAAGTATTAGCTTGAGTGAGGCAGATGCCTTGCCACCTGGGCTATCTGAAGCCGAAGAAGGTGCTTGGTTAGAGCGTATACAGCCACAGTGGTTGAGTTTTATTACTGAGCAGCAGCGTCAATATGGCGTTGAGCCTGCGGCAACAGCCATTGTGGGCGTGGGTACCTTAGGCGCCTTGGTGTTAGAATTGGCCAAGCTTGAGCAGCCAGTCGCTGGTCGTTTGATCAGTTTTGGTGCGCGCTTTATTCGCTTACCTGAGCAACCGCTTTCACTGGCTCAAACCCTACATTTATTACATGCGGCTAACGATGCCGAGGTAGCTGCTAAGCATAGTCAGATTGCGCACCTGGCCATTCAAAACCTGGCAGCTGACTCAACCCTGGATGTGTTACAGGGCATTGAGGATTCGCTTGACCCTGCGCTCATTACACAGCTGCGAGTACGTCTTGAAACCTGCATCCCCTTAAGGATTTTAAAAGAGATACAGGCCACCACCGGTGCATAGGGCGTGACTTGTTATTAACTGATTAAGGGGCGCTAAGGCCCCTTACTATTTAAAAACTCGAGTTATGCCTCGTTCATTTGCTCCTCTGGGCTGAGTGGACGTTTACCCAGTCGGTTTGCAATCACGGCACACACCATCAACTGTAGTTGGTGAAATATCATCAATGGTAAAACAATGGCGCCAATCGGCATCCCGGCAAAAATAATTTGTGCCATGGGCAATCCACTGGCAAGACTCTTTTTAGAACCGCAAAAGAGGATGGTAATACGGTCGGCTAAATTAAACCCTAAGCTTTTGCCGATCAAGTGACTGGCGCCCAAACTTAAGGCTAAGATCAAGGCACTCACAAGTAACACTGCAATCAGCGCTGAAATCGGTGTTTGATGCCATAAGCCCTCATTGACTGCGTGTGAGAAAGCAGCATATACCACCAATAAGATTGAACCTTGATCGACTACTTTAACTAAGCGCTTATTTCTCAGTAAAAACTCACCTAAATAGGGTCTCAAAAAGTGACCTATAGCAAAGGGCACAAATAATTGGAAAATGATTTTAACGACCGACATGAAGTGAATGCTCGGTACCTGATCGCTAAAATCCGTCAAGATCAAGGCTACCAACATGGGAGTCACAAAAATGCCCACAATACTAGAAGCAGAGGCATTACAAATGGCAGCAGCTAAGTTACCGCGCGCCATGGAGGTAAAGGCAATGGCCGATTGCACTGTGCCAGGCAGCATGCAGAGGTATAAGAAGCCCAAGTAGAGGGTGGGTGTCATTAAGGGTTCGAGCAGCGGTCGCAGGACGATGCCAATCAGTGGAAAGACCACAAAGGTGATGCAGAAAATCACGATATGGATGCGCCAATGCATGATGCCTTGATAAATTGCTTGCCGTGAGAGACGGGCACCATGCAAGAAAAACAATAGTCCAATGGCGAGTTTGCTAAGCCAATCAACGGCTATCTCACCCTGCCCATGAGCGGGTAAGATAGTCGCGATAATCACAACGAGGGTCAATAAGACGGTGAACTGATCAGGAACTAAGCGTTTAAAGTTGAAATTCATGGCGCTAGGATTTGCTTATTAATTAGGATCCTATAGCTTAGCATTTTCTTAGCGCCTTAGATTCGCTTTTACAGTACATCCGAAGCGTAATCCGCCAGTCTTGAACGTTCACCCTTTTGTAAGGTCACATGGCCTGAGTGTGGCCAGTGCTTAAAGCGATCCACCACATAGGTGAGACCTGAGCTACCCTCCGTGAGGTAGGGTGTATCAATCTGTGCGATATTACCCAAACAAATAATTTTGGTACCTGGACCGGCCCGGGTGATGAGGGTTTTCATTTGTTTAGGGGTGAGGTTTTGGGCCTCATCAATGATCACGAATTTATTTAAAAAGGTGCGTCCGCGCATAAAGTTTAATGAACGTACCTTGATATGCGAGTGGATAAGTTCCTTGCTGGCACTGCGATCCCACTCCTGGAGATTTTCACTGTTATTGCCAGAATGCAAGAATTCGAGATTATCCTCTAAGGCACCCATCCAGGGTTGCATTTTTTCCTCTTCGGTACCGGGTAAAAAGCCGATATCCTCACCCACTGGTACCGTTACGCGGGTCATAATGATTTCGGTGTAGCGCTTGGTTTCTAACACTTGCGTGAGCCCTGCCGCCAAGGCCAATAGTGTTTTACCGGTTCCGGCTTGACCGAGTAGGGAGACAAAGTCTACCTCTGGACTCATTAAGAGATTAAGTGCGAAGTTTTGTTCGCGATTACGTGCTGTCACGCCCCACACATTGTTTTTCTTGTGAGTATAGTCGCGCACCGTGGCAAGGACTGCGGTTTTGCCAGTAACTTCCTTAACCTGCGCATAGAGCGGTGAATCACCCTCCAGATACACAAATTGATTGACCAAAAACTCAGCACATAGCGGTCCTTTGATTTTATAAAAGGTGGTGCCGCCCTGTATCCATGACTCCATATCCTTGCCGTGGCGCTGCCAAAAATCATTTGGTAGTTGCAATACGCCGTCATAGACTAAGTCCGAGTCCTCAAGCGAATGATCGTTTAGATAATCCTCGGAAGCCAGACCCAGTGCTTTGGCTTTGAGGCGCATATTGATGTCTTTAGAAACTAAAATCACTTCACGTTGGGTTTCAGTTTGTTTAAGACTTTGCACCACATTCAGAATAATATTGTCCGGCTTATCGGCGGCTAATTCTTGCTGATGTAATTGCTCAAACTTCTGCGTTTCAAAAAAGAGTTGTCCGGTGGCCTCCTTATTGCCAAGGCTATTGAGTGGAACGCCTTGATTGAGATCTTCATGATCAGCAACCAAGGAATCCAGTGTACGGCTCACTTGGCGGGCATTACGGGCGACCTCGGTTAAGCCTTTTTTATTGTGATCAAGCTCCTCTAGCGCCATCATCGGCAAGAAAATATCATGTTCCTCAAAGCGGAATAAGCAGGTCGGATCATGGAGTAGCACATTGGTATCTAAAATAAAGAGCTTATGCCCCTCGCTTTTCTGCTTGGTAGCTGTTTTGCTTTGCTTTTGAGCGACACTGCTGGAGGCCTTTCTAACGGCGACTTTTGTCGGGACGGGCGTTGTTACCTCCGTACTTGCTTTTTTGTGTGGACTGCTGGCTCTATCGGCCTTAACCATCTCGGCCGCTTTGGTGATCGAGCTATGATCCTCCCTAATTAAAGCCTGATCGACCGTTGTTTCTGTGGCGACAGGGGCCGCTTTCTTCGCTGCTTTTTTTGTCGCACGACGAACTTTGGGCGTTGGAATATCACTCATATCTAAACGAGTAGCAGGTTTTAGGGGTGGTTTAGGAAGGGCCATAGTTTATCTACCAAAAAATTAATAATAAAAGGGCACAGGGCTCAGCGCGAGCTTATTGTGATGCTTTTAAGGTTTGTAGCACCTCGGCCACATGACCAGCTACTTTGACCTTGCGCCATTCGGCAATTAAGACGCCCTTAGGGTTAATTAAGAAGGTGCTGCGTTCAATCCCGCGTCCAATCTTGCCGAACATATTTTTTTCTTTAATTACATCAAATTGCTGGCAGAGCGTTTCTTCAGTGTCCGCAATTAATTCAAAAGGCAAATTATGCTTATCAATAAAATTTTGGTGCGATTTTAACGAGTCGCGAGAAACGCCAACGATCTCAGCATTAAGCGCTGTAAAGGCGTCGTAATGATCACGAAAATCTTTGGATTCATTGGTGCAGCCTGGTGTATTGTCTTTAGGGTAAAAATAAAGCACCAAGTACTTACCGGCAAAGTCCTTGAGATGAATCGTGCCTTCATTGGTTTCTGCACTAAAGTCGCTGACCTTTTTATCGAGTTCAACGGTGTTGCTCATCGTATTAATCTCCTTACATAGTTATCTGCTGAGATAGCAATGCTTGCTTAAGCAGGGTTAATCTAAGCCATCTAATAAGAGTGCTGCCACCACGATGCGATTTTCATTCATCAATACATTGTAGGTGCGTGCAGCGGCTCGGGTATCCATGCACTCAACACCGATTCCCTGGGCGAGTAGTGGTTGTAAAATCGCTGGCGAGAGAAAGCGTTGCTTTTGACCGGTGCCGATGATGATGAGTTCAGGCGCATTATCATAGTGGGGGCGATTGCCATTGTCATCTAAAAAAGCAAAGGGGTCTTGCTCTTTTTTAATTAAGCCGGCGGCCTCAATCAAGGCTTCTGTGGTGACATCCTTTAAGCTAGTCACCTGCCATTGACTGATAGGGCCCTCAGGGCGGAAGAAAATAGCATGATGAAATTTCTGCTCATTAATTTCAATATAATCATCACCATAGGCGGTGACAGTATTAGCAGGGGTTCTTGATTGCAGCTGAAGTTCCACTATGGCTCCTTTTTATTTCAATCTTAGAGTTCAATTGTGACATGTTAATGAATCTAAATCGTCCATACCACACCTTGGCGCCGGAAAATTTGATATTTTTGCCAAATGAATTGCTCAGTTATCACAGATAGGATAGATTAAAGAGTTTGTCAATACTTTATTAAAATGAGTGATCACTGGTGGAGCTATGAGATCTTTTCCGCGTATCGAGCGTTTACCCCCTTATGTATTTAATATCACTGGCGAGCTTAAGATGGCGGCGCGTCGGCGAGGTGAGGATATTATCGATCTGTCAATGGGTAATCCGGATGGGCCGACACCACAGCATATTGTGGATAAGCTTATTGAGTCAGCGCAAAAGCCACACACGCATGGCTATTCCGTCTCCAAGGGGATTTTAAGACTGAGAAAATCCATTGCGGATTGGTATGAGCGACGTTATCAAGTGCAATTAAACCCAGAGACGGAAACCATTGTTACCATCGGCTCCAAAGAGGGTTTGGCGCATTTGATGTTGGCTACCTTAGCCGAGGGCGATACGGTTTTAGTACCAAATCCTAGTTATCCTATTCATATCTATGGTGCGGTGATTGCGGGGGCAAATGTTCGCTCAGTGCCGATGATTCCGGGTGGTGACTTTTTTGCCGAGATTGAAAAGGCGGTAAGTGAATGCATTCCTAAGCCTAAAATGTTGATTATTGGCTTCCCTAGTAATCCGACGGCGCAGTGCGTGGAGCTGGAGTTCTTTGAGCGTATTGTGGCACTGGCCAAGACGCACAATATGATTGTGGTGCATGATCTGGCCTATGCCGATATGAATTTTGATGGCTACGTCGCACCTTCTATTATGCAAGTAGCAGGCGCAAAAGAGGTGGCAGTTGAGTTTTTTACCCTCAGTAAAAGTTATAATATGGCCGGTTGGCGTGTAGGCTTTATGGTGGGTAATGAAGAGGTGGTTAATGCCCTAGCCCGCATCAAGAGCTATCACGACTACGGTATGTTTACGCCGATTCAGGTGGCAGCGATTGCTGCACTTGATGGCCCACAGGATTCGGTGGCCGAGCAGGTGGCGATTTATCAAAAGCGTCGTGATGTGTTAGCCAAGGGCTTACATGAGATTGGCTGGATGGTTGAGATACCTAAGGCATCCATGTATATCTGGGCAGAGATCCCAGATTTCTATAAATCATTGGGTTCCTTGGAGTTTTCTAAAAAGCTATTAGCTGAAGCCAAGGTGGCCGTATCCCCGGGTATCGGTTTTGGTGAGCACGGTGATAACTACGTACGCTTTGCCTTAATTGAAAATGAGCAGCGTATTCGCCAAGCGGTCAGAGGCATTAGAGATATGTTTAAAAAGGATGGTGCATTCAGTGAATGATTTAAAACCGATCAAGGTAGGTTTGCTAGGTTTCGGCGTCGTTGGTAGCGGCACGTGGACAGTGCTTAACCGCAATGCCGACGAGATTGCTCGTCGTGCCGGTTGCCGCATTGAGATTGTCCGTATTGCCACACGCAACCCCTCTAAAGTGAGTGGTGTGCCAGGTCAGGTTCAGGTGGATGATGACTTGATGGCCTTGGTGCGTGACCCTGAGATTGATATTGTGGTTGAATTAATTGGTGGTTCAACCCTAGCACGTGAGCTGATTTTAGCGGCGATTGACGAGGGTAAGCATGTGGTTACGGCCAATAAGGCCTTATTAGCACTGCATGGCAATGAAATTTTTGAAAAGGCTAGCGCCAAGGGTGTGATGGTTGCCTTTGAAGCGGCGGTGGCGGGTGGTATTCCGATTATTAAATCCATTCGTGAGGGTTTGACGGCTAATCGCATACAGTGGCTTGCAGGCATTATTAATGGCACCACGAACTTCATTCTGTCGGAGATGCGTCGTCGTAATTTAGATTTTGCGACTGCCCTCCAGGAGGCACAGGACTTTGGTTATGCCGAAGCCGATCCGACCTTTGATATTGAGGGGGTGGATGCTGCGCATAAACTGGCGCTGCTGGCGGCGATTGCCTTTGGTATCCAGATTCAATTCGATAAGGTGTATGTTGAGGGAATTAGCCATTTAGCGCAAGAGGATTTTGTACATGCACAGAATCTAGGCTACCGTATCAAGTTGCTCGCTGTGGCCAAGCACCGTAAAGAGGGGATTGAGTTGCGAGTGCATCCAGCCTTTGTTAAGCGCAATGAGTTAATTGCTAATGTCGAAGGTTCGATGAACGCTGTTTTAGTGCGTGGTGATGCGGTGGGTGAGACACTTTATTACGGTCCTGGCGCAGGCTCTGAACCGACGGCTTCCGCGGTGGTGGCGGACCTAGTCGATGTGACGCGCATGCATCATACGGATCCTGAAAATCGCGTGCCTCATTTGGCTTTCCAAGCCGATGCCTTGGCGGAATATCCAATTTTATCCATTGATGAGGTGGAGACTTCCTACTATTTACGTCTCTTAGTCGATGACCGTGCGGGTGTGATGGCTGAGATTACACGTGTCTTAGCGGAGGATAATATTTCTATTGACTCCATGGTGCAAGAGCAGGTAAATGACGGCAAAGCCACGATTATTTTCTTAACGCATAAGAGTCGAGAGGGCGATATTGACAAAGCGATCGGCCTGATTGAGCAATTGCCTTTTGTACATTCTAAAGTGACCCGCATCCGTTTGGAGCAACTAGAGAAATGAAATACGTTTCAACCCGTGGTGGTTTAACTCCGACTGAGTTTAGCGATATCTTATTAGAGGGCTTGGCGCCTGATGGTGGCCTTAGTATGCCTTCGATTCTGCCACGCATTGATAGCGCCACCTTGGAAGTATGGCGGCGCCTTAGCTATGCAGAGTTAGCCACTGAGATTTTAAGTCTATTTATTAGTGATATTCCTAAGAGTGATATACGTGCACTATGTGAAAAGACGTACAACTCGGCTAATTTTAACTCTGAAGAAATTGTGCCGCTTAAAAAGATTAATGACAAAATCACCCTTGTGGGTTTGTCAGAGGGGCCTACGCTCGCGTTTAAGGATATGGCCATGCAGTTTCTTGGTAATATCTTTGAGTATGTGCTGGCTAAACGCAACACGAGCTTAAACATACTTGGTGCCACTTCCGGTGATACGGGTTCGGCAGCAGAGTACGCTTTACGTGGCAAAAAAGGGGTGCAGGTCTTTATGCTCTCACCCTATGGGCGCATGAGTGATTTTCAGCGGGCGCAGATGTTTTCTCTGGCAGATCAGAATATTCATAATCTCTCGGTTAAGGGTGTTTTTGATGACTGTCAGGATATTGTTAAGGTCTTGGCCAATGATCTAGCCTTCAAGGAAAAATATCACCTCGGTGCGGTGAATTCGATTAACTTTGCTCGCATTGTGGCGCAAGTGGTGTATTACTTCTGGGCTTGGCTAAGAGCCACCAAGGATGGTGCGCAGCGTATTTCGATTACGGTACCAACGGGTAACTTTGGTAATATTCTAGCAGGCCATATTGCCCGCCAAATGGGCTTGCCGATTAAGCGTTTGGTGTTAGCGACCAATGAAAATAATGTACTCGAGGAGTTCTTCCGTACGGGTATTTATCGTCCACGTGGTGCCGAGCAAACTTATAAAACCTCCAGCCCTTCGATGGACATTTCCAAGGCTTCTAATTTCGAGCGTTTTGTGTATGACTTGATGCATCAGGATGGCGCCAAGGTCAAAGCCCTATGGGATGAGCTGGCTGATAAGGGTTATTTTGATTTATCCGAGGAAAAGCATCGTTTTGAGCCAGAGTTCGGTTTTCTCTCTGGCACCAGCAATCATCAGGATCGCTTAAATACGATTAAGGCGGTGTATGAAGAAAGTGGCATTATCATTGATCCGCATACGGCTGATGGTGTTAAGGTTGCTCTGGAAAATCTGCATGAGGGCGTGCCAATGTTGGTATTGGAAACTGCCTTACCCTTAAAATTTGCTGATACGATTAAGGAAGCGATTGGGGTGGAGCTGGCATTACCTGAGCATTTGTCCGAGTTGATGGAGTTACCACAGCATCTGACCGTGATGGATAATGATGTAGCGCAGGTACGCGCTTATCTGCAAGCGCATATTCAAGCTGATGATAAGTAGTGATTGTGTGAGCGATTAGGATTGGGGGTTTGCTGTCAGCTTTGCTAGCAAACCCCTTTGTTTTATGTGAGGTGGCGAATGCAGCAAAGCTATTTATTTTATTTTTTGCAACTGATTAAAGCGATGTTACTGCTAAGCTTTGTCTTTAGCTTCAGTCGTTTTTATGGTTTTGCAACGGGTGATGGTGGGCAGTTAAGCCTGATGGGCAGTTTCGGTTTTGCCGTTTTTGGCATGATCACCATGACGATGCTGTATGCTGCACCGGCTTTAATTGCGGCATTTGCTTACCGCTACTTTTATAAGCAGCGCATCATTGCGGCAGTGTTGAGTTTTGCGCTATTTGCTTTGTATCATATGGTGCTAATCCGTCATCTTTCACCGGAGTTTAAAAGTTTATCTGAGCACTATCCGAATTTGTTTTGGCTATTCTTTTTAGCGATTATCGGATTAAGCGAGTTTTTTAATTGGCGTGCAGAAAGTAAATCAACGTGATGTTGGCACAGAGGGGGAGGGAATCCATTGATGAAGACACAGCGTTTTCACTCATACACACCGGCCGAGGGCCATGGTTTAGCCCATGATCCATTAAATGCAATAGTGGGTCCCCGACCCATTGCCTGGGTTGGTACGCGTAGTGCTAGCGGCATTTTAAATTTAGCCCCTTTTTCTTTTTTTAATTTGTTTAGTTATGAGCCACCCGTTTTGATTTTTTCAGCTGTTGGTTCAAAAAAAGACACCATTGTCAATGTACACGAAACGGGCGAGTTTACATGGAATATAGTGACTCGTGAACTCGCTGAGCAAATGAACCTAAGTTGTATTGAGGAACCGGTGGATGAGTTTGCTTTTGCTAAGCTAAGTCCCTTAACTGGTGAGGTGGTGGCGGCGCCGCGCGTAGCGGAAAGCCCGATTAGCATGGAGTGTAAAGTGCTCTCCTGTGAGCAGTTGCGGGATCTGGATGGGGTTTTGCGGCCGACTTGGGTGGTCATGGCTCAGGTGGTGCGTGTACATATTGAGCATGAGCTGATTGATGAGGCGGGTGTATTTCAAGCCAAGCGTTTGCGTCGCGTGCTGCGCGCCGGAGGACCCGCCGATTACTATGAAATCACTGAGGATACCTTATTTCGTATGTCACGGCCGCGCAGAGGCTAGCTGTCTGCTTAGATAGTATTAGCGCTAAAGTGGTGCTTTTGAGCGATCCACGCCTTACGTAGTGGGCTTAGGCTTAGACGATGATTAAAAATAAGGCTCGGTTCTTTAGCAATTTTTTGTAGTAATTGCTTATGCATGGTGGCCAAGGTTATCAGGGGCCGTAGGCGCCGCACATCCGCTTTAGGCAGTTGCTTAAGCTCACGGTTAGCGGCCTCAAAAAAATCCCTGGCACGCTGAATTTCAAAGGCAATTAAGGCATTAAAATTATCCCCAGGCTGTCGCTGTTGAATTTGGTGAGCGGTCACATTAAAGCGACGCAGATCTGACATGGGAATATAAATTCTACCTTGTATATTGTGTAGGCCCACATCACGAATGATCATGCTGAGGCCAATGCCTTTGGCGATTAACGTGACTGGCTGCTCGTGTTTTGCTGCTTGGTAGTCCTTGCCAAGCAGTTGCCAAGCAAGTAATTTGGCTAAGGCGACAGCATTTAGTTGCAGATATTGTTCTAGATTAGGCCAATCCAGGTAGCGCCCCTGATCTAAATCCATCTCGGTGGCTTTAATCATGGCTGATAGGAGTTGATGGTGTTGCTGTAAGCGACTTTGATCAGAACCCGATGGTGCCAGCAGTGCCCCTTCGGCTGATAGGGCATGGCTAATGGGGTGACTCGCTTGACCCGCCAAAGCACGTTCTATCTCTGCATGCCACCACGCTAATTTAATTCGCGCCACAGAGGCTTCCTTACACTCGCTCAGTACCTCATTAATCTCTTTATGTAAGGCCAGTAGGGCGATCAGATGTGGGCGTTGCTCCACCGTTGTGGTGAGCAGCGCATAATAAATGCTGCTGGCCGGACGATTTGTTTTAGTGGCACAATATTCTTGAGGTGTCATTGCAAGCGTGTAGATAAATAATCAAGCAGCGACTATTTTAACAAGACTTGGCGAGATAAGCGTTTTTTAGCGCGCAATCGCTCGTTTAGCTAATGACTTTTTAGGGGAATTACTGCTGCACTAAAAATTAAAAGGCGTACAATAAAGCCTATGCTTAATTTGTGATGCGTTAAGCTTAAATTTTTTAAGACTTTCTTGAGGGTGTTGACTTGCCTCGTCCAATTTTAGCAACCATTTCTACTTCTAATATGGCGCATAATTTGCGCACGGTACAGCAGCATATTGCGCAGCAGGTGGGTGCGGCACGCTTTGAGCGCACTAAAACATTTGCCGTCGCTAAGGCGAATGGCTATGGTCATGGCATTGAAGCTGCGGTGCAGGGCTTTGCCGCAGCCGACGGCATCGCAGTGATCGAAACCGAGATGTTAGCAAGGCTGCGAGAATTAGGCTGGCACAAGGAGCTAGTCTTACTTGAGGGATTTTTTGAAAAAGCAGATTTGGAGCTTTTACAACATACTCGCAGCATCACCGCCATTCATTGTCAGGAGCAGTTAGATGAGTTGCGCTCATTGCCTGCCGGTGCCGCACTCAAGGTGATGCTTAAAGTGAATACCGGTATGAATCGCTTGGGTTTCAGACCAGAGCTGTTGTCGTCGGTGTTGACACAATTGACGCAGCTGCAGTCACAGGCTAAAGTCTCAGAGGTCATCATGATGATGCATTTTGCCGATGCTGATGCCTTTGATCGTGACTCCGTGGATGATGCTTGGGCACGTATGCGGCAGGCGCTACAACAGGCGCAGTTAAGGCAGTTCCGGATTGAGTCCTTAAGTGTATGTAATTCAGCTGCCAGCTTACGCTATGCCGATGATTTATTATTAGAAGGCTATCGCAATATTATTCGTCCGGGCCTTTGTTTATATGGTGCCTCACCTATGGGCAATGCCGAACATGAGGCTGCTATCGATTTTAATTTAAAACCCGCCATGACCTTAAAGGCACAGATTATTGCCATTCAGCAGGTGCGTGCAGGCGAGACGGTGGGTTATGGTAGTCGTTTTACCGCTCAGGAGCCTACCCGTATTGCGATTGTGGCATGTGGTTATGCCGACGGTTATCCGCGCTGGGCTGATGCCTCAACGCCAGTCGTGGTAAATGGCATTGAAACGACCCTAGCTGGACGGGTGTCGATGGATATGATGAGCATTAATTTAAATCCGGTGCCAAGCGCTAAGCTTGGCGATTGGGTCACCCTTTGGGGTGAGGGTGGTCCTACCATTGATCGGGTGACGGAATGTGCGCGGATGGGTTCATATGAGACGCTCTGTCATTTAAATTTACGCGTACCCAAGGAAATAATTTAGTAAGTCAATGGCAAAAGCAAGAACAATCTACAGTTGTCAATCCTGTGGTGGTACCACGCTGAGATGGCAAGGGCAATGTCCCCATTGTCGAGAGTGGAATACCTTAGAGGAAACGCGTGAACAGCCCCTTAGCAAAGCCGCTGTGGCTAATCGTTTTGAGCATTTGGCAGCTAGCAGCACGGTGCGTCGTTTGGCTGATGTACAGATGCAGGATACGCCGCGTATGAGTACCGGCTTGACTGAGTTTGACCGTGTTTTGGGTGGTGGCTTAGTGGCTGGTTCGGTGGTGCTCATTGGTGGCGATCCAGGGATCGGTAAATCGACTCTGTTACTTCAAGTATTAACTAGTTTATCCTTTAGCCAAAATGTATTGTATGTTACAGGTGAGGAATCGGATCAGCAGGTCGCCTTACGTGCCAAGCGCTTGGAATTAAATACCGAGTCAGTACAGTTATTAGCGGAAATTCAACTGGAAGCAATTCAACGCGCGGTGGCCGAGGTAAGTCCTAAAGTGGTTGTGATTGACTCCATTCAGACCATGTTTTCTTCGGAACTGACCGCAGCCCCCGGTTCAGTCTCACAGGTGCGTGAATGTGCTGCGCAACTAACGCGTTTAGCAAAGCAAAACGATATAGCCTTAGTGATGATTGGTCATGTGACCAAGGATGGCAGTCTGGCCGGACCGCGTGTGCTGGAGCATATTGTTGACACGGTGTTATATTTTGAGGGCGATAGTCATTCTTCGCATCGCTTGATTCGTGCTTTTAAAAACCGTTTTGGCGCGGTCAATGAATTAGGCGTTTTTACCATGACGGATAAGGGCTTACGAGGTATTAATAATCCCTCGGCGATTTTCTTATCTCAGCATTCTAGTGATATTGCAGGTTCGTGTGTGATGGCGACTCAAGAGGGTACACGTCCCTTATTGGTGGAGATTCAGGCCTTGGCCGATACTGCGCATGTACCTAATCCTCGACGTCTTAGTCTAGGCTTGGATGGGGGACGTTTAGCTATGCTATTGGCGGTCTTACATCGGCATGGCGGTATCCCCACCTTTAATCAGGATGTGTTTATTAATGCCGTGGGCGGGGTCCGTATCAGTGAAACCGCTTCCGACTTGCCGGTGATTTTGGCGTTAATTTCTTCTTTGCGTGATAAACCACTGCCTAAGGGCTTTTTTGCTTTTGGTGAGGTAGGTTTAGCTGGTGAAATTCGACCCGCTACCCGTGGTCAGGAGCGCCTTAAAGAGGCCGCAAAATTAGGCTTTGAAATTGCCATGATCCCTAAGCATAATGCACCGAAGCAGCCACTGCCGGGACTGACTATTTGGCCAGTTTCTCGTCTTGTTGATATTTTTGACTATTTAAGAAGAGAGTAGCGCTTTGGAGCTGGTTTTAAATTTTGCCATGTTTGTGGCACTCGGAGCGATCATTGGCTTTGTAGGTGCCTTAGTCGGCATTGGCGGTGGTATTGTGGCGATACCGATGTTGGCCATTGTCTTTGATATGCCACAGCAATTAGCTCAAGGCACCGGTCTGGTGATGATTGTGGGCAATGTTTTGCTCGCAGTGTACGGTTATAACAAGCATCATAAAATTGATTTTAAGGGTGTCGGCCTGGCGATTCTGGTGAATATTATTTTTACCAATCTCTCATCAACTTGGGCTCAACACATCGATCCCGTATTGTTAAGACGCTGCTTTGCTTTTTTGCTTTTACTATTAGCTTGCTTATATTTATGGCAAACTTTACCCCGTAAAAATGTCGATTTAACTAAGCCACGCCCACCGCATAGAGCAATGGGCACGGTGGGTTTTCTGGTGTTAGGCTTAGCTGCCGGTTTGATAGGAGGCTTTTTCGGTGTGGGTGGTTCCTTAATCGCCGTGCCTGTCTTAACCTTAATTTACGGTTATCGACAGGTAGTCGCCCAAGGTATTGGTTTAGCGTTGGTCTTGCCAGGCGTGACCATGGCGCTTATTACCTATGCTTGGCATGGTAATACCGATTGGTCTATTGGAATTCCGCTCGCTATTGGTGGGGTATTGATGGTGCGACAGGCGATCCGATTAGCGATGCATTTATCGGAAGTCTTTTTAAAAAGGCTGTTTGTGTTGGTGTTGTTGCTGACCTTTTTATTACTGCTATTTAAATAAGTGCCTGCAGCGATAAAATGATGAAGTCGTTGACAATGCAAAGCAAATTCAAATGTTTAGGATAATGGTCTATGGCAATCACAGTAACGGTCCAAGCTAAGAATTGGGGAGTGTTAATTCATCCAGAGTGGCAAGCTGCGATACTCAGTCGTGGACTTAGTTTAGAGGCTTGCTTTAGCCCAGCGATCTTTCAGCCATCACATTATCAGCGCGAGGCTGTAAAGGTGGGTAGTGGCGGTCGTAATGCGGCTTGGTATATCCCGACCGCAGTAGGTCCGGCGGTGTTAAGACAGTATCGGCGTGGTGGTTTGATTGGTAAATTTAATCAATCAAAGTATTTTTTTACCGGTCCTGAACAAAGTCGGGCCTTTCAGGAATTCAGCATACTGACTTATTTGCAGCAGGCAGGGCTCGCTGTGCCCAAAGCCTTAGGCGCATGTTATCAGCGCCAGGGTTTATTTTGTGAAATGGCGTTAATTACCAGTTTAATTGCGGATAGCCAAAGCCTGGCTGAGATTTGTCAGCACTATCTGCAGCAGGCGCTGGATGAAGAGATGGCAGCCGCCTACGCCGCAGCAACGGCAAAAAGCATTCATCAAATGCACGATTTAGGCGTATGGCATGCAGATTTAAATGCTCATAATATTTTATGTGGTAGTGAGCCAATGCAAGCTTATATCATTGATTTTGATAAGGCCAAAAAAATCACCGTGACTCCGCGCCAACGGCAACAGAATTTAGCTCGCTTAGAGCGCTCCTTAATCAAGCTTTGTGGGGAACAAAGTATTGTATTTATGGAACAAATTTCAAAATATTATCAATTAATTGAAAATAATTAGCCCTTTAAGCTAAATTAGCTATATCATTAGTTTTTTGTTTTTTTGTATAAGGGGGTTTGCTCAGATGAAACTGAAGTCAATTGGTCTCGCTTTAATGTTTTCCACCCTTGTTGCCGGCACTGCTACCGCACAAGATGATAATGTCGTCAATGTCTATAACTGGGCTGAATATACTGCACCCGATACAATTCCTGGTTTTGAACGTGAAACCGGCATCAAAGTCCGTTACGACACCTACGATACCAATGATATTTTACAAGCGAAGTTATTAACTGGTAAGTCTGGCTATGATGTGGTTGTACCAGCCACTCACTATGCAGCGCGTCAGATTGAGGCCGGTTTACTACAAAAGCTAGATAAATCCAAAATCCCTAACTGGAAGCATTTGGATCCAGATATTATGGCCGTGGTGGCACAAGTCGATCCGGGCAATGAATACTTAATCCCTTGGGGTTATGGCACCAATGGTCTGGGCTATAACGTGACCAAGGTCAAAGAAATCATGGGTGAGGACTACGATTTCCGCGACTGGTCTAATTTATTCGATCCTGCCAAGGTAGAAAAGCTACGCAGTTGTGGTGTGTCTATTTTGGATGAGGCGGCACAGGTTTTCCCAGCCGTTCTACATTATTTAGGCAAGGATCCTAATAGTTCTGAAGAGGCGGATTACCGTGAGGCGATAGAGGTTTTGAAAAAGATTCGTCCTTATGTGCGTCAGTTCAGCTCCTCTGGTTATATCGATGAGTTAGCTTCTGGCGACTTATGCTTTGTCTATGGTTTTAATGGTGATGTGATGATTGCTGCTGACCGAGCCAAAGAAGCGAAGCGTGACTTTGAGGTCGCTTACTTTACGCCTAATGACGGTGCGCCAGTATGGTTTGATACCATGGCAGTACCTAAAGATGCCCCTAACTTTGATAATGCAATGAAGTTTATTAACTACATTGAAACACCCGAAGTACATGCGGCGATTACCAATGAAATGTTCTTTACCAATGCGAATAAAAGCGCACGTGAACATGTTTTACCTGAGCTAGCAGAAAATGAAGAGTTATACCCGAGCGCTGAAAAGGCTAAAACACTCTTTGTGATTAAGCCTCAGCCGATGAATATTCTTCGTTTACAAACCCGCTTATGGGCTGAGCTAAAAGCAGGACGCTAGTTGTTAAACAAGCGATAAGCTTTGCTTTTATCAATGGCCCGTAGGATTAAGACTTTCTTAATTGACGGGCCATTAATCAATTTTAGCAAGAGGAATTGAGATTACTATGACTGATGGACGCATAGCGACGACAGCAACGACTGATGACGAGTTTTTAAAACTGGTCAATTTAAAAAAGATTTATGGTGAGGTAGTAGCAGTTAAAGGGGTGGATCTAACTGTTAAGCGCAATGAGATATTTGCACTGTTAGGTAGCTCGGGTTGTGGTAAGTCCACCTTATTGAGGATGTTAGCCGGTTTTGAAAAGCCCACCTCTGGTCAGATTTTTCTTGACGGTGTTGATATTGCCAATGTGCCGGCCTATAAGCGCCCGGTAAATATGATGTTTCAGTCCTATGCCTTATTTCCACATATGACGGTAGAGGCTAATGTCGTCTTCGGACTAAAGCAAGAGGGCGTCGATAAGCAAGAAATTCATCAACGTGTGTTTGAGGCTTTGGATTTAGTGCAAATGGCCGGGATGGCGCGTCGTAAACCATCGCAACTCTCCGGTGGTCAGCAACAGCGTGTGGCCTTAGCGCGCAGCTTGGTTAAACGTCCTAAATTACTGTTATTAGATGAGCCGATGTCGGCCTTGGATAAGCAAATCCGTCAAAAAACACAGATTGAGCTGACTAAAATTATTGAACAAGTGGGCGTTACGTGTATTATGGTGACCCACGATCAGGAAGAGGCCATGACCATGGCCAATCGCTTAGCCGTGATGACTGCCGGTGAAATTATTCAGCAGGGTACACCAAAGGATGTGTATAGCTTCCCTAACTCGCGCTTTGTTGCCAGCTTTATCGGTAATACCAATATTTTCAAAGGGCGAATTGTGGTGGACGAGCCGGATCACGTGTTAATTGAATCCGATAATTTAGAAAGCCCGCTCTATGTGAGCCACGGGGTCAATGAGCCTTTAGGAATGGAAGTCTATGTGTCTATTCGTCCTGAACAAATTCGTGTCTTGACAGAAGAACCGGATGATTCGGTTAACGTGGCCTATGGTGTGGTGACGCACGTAGCGTGGATGGGTAGCTATATGCTTTATCAAATTGAGTTGGATTCTGGTAAAGTGGTGGATGCCAGTATGCCAGCGCGTATGGCCTTAGAGGATGCACCCAGCATTGACGATGAGGTGTATATTACCTGGGGTCCGGATAGTGGGACGGTATTATCATCATGACGAGATTAGCTGCTTTATTTTCTTGGTTGCCGACGCGTGAGCGCTTAAGTATTGTGCCGCCGTTTGTCTGGCTGATTTTGACATTATTGATACCTTTTTTAATTGTCTTAAAAATCAGCTTTGCGGAGTCTATTTTTGGGCAGCCGCCGTATTCGCAATTATTTGAATATAAATCCGCTGTTTTACGCTTTTCGCTGTATTTAGAAAGCTATATCACGCTATTTACTGATACGATTTTTGTAGAGGCGTATATACGCTCCATTAAAATGGCAGCAATCACCACCTTATGTTGTATTTTGATTGGCTATCCCATGGCTTATTTTATTGCCCAAGCCAATCCCAAAACACGGAACTTATTACTGCTGGGCGTGATTTTGCCATTTTGGACCTCCTTACTGTTGCGGGTCTATGCATGGGCCGGCATTCTGCGCAATGAGGGTTTGCTCAATAACTTTTTAATTTGGCTTGGCGTTATTGATACGCCGATTGAGCTTTATCGTACGGATATTGCTGTGTATATCGGTTTGGTTTATACCTATTTACCGTTTTTTATTTTGCCACTCTATACCAATCTATTAAAGCATGATCAGCGTTTAATTGATGCGGCCTATGATCTGGGCGCGCGACCGATTAAGGCATTTATTACCATCACCTTACCTTTATCGATTTCTGGCGTGATTGCGGGTGCGATGTTGGTCTTTATTCCTTCAGTAGGTGAGTATGTGATTCCTGAGTTATTAGGCGGTACCAATACCTATATGATTGGTCGAGTAATGTGGGATCAGTACTTTACTAACTCCAATTGGCCAATGGCAGCAGCCATTGCAGTGGTGATGCTATTGATTTTATTGATTCCTTTGGTATTGTTCCAGATTAACCAGGCTAAGCAATTGAAGGAGCAAAACTGATGAGACTAAGTACCTTGTTTAAATACTTTGTGTTTATCGTCGGTTTCGGGTTTTTATATTTACCGATTCTGTCTTTAGTGGTTTTTTCCTTTAATGACTCCGCACTGCAATCGACTTGGACGGGCTTTTCTTTGCGTTGGTATCAAAGCCTGATGGCGGATACGAATCTTTTAAAAGCGGCTTGGTTATCCATCAAGATTGCTGTACTTTCAGCCACAGCAGCGGTGATTGTAGGCACCTGGGCGGCTTATGTCCTGGTCCGTAAAGGGCCTTTTTTAGGTTTTCCGCTCTTTATCGGTATGTTGAATGCGCCCTTGGTGATTCCGGAGGTGATCTTGGGTGTGTCAATTTTATTGATGATTATTGAGCTCAGAACCATTGTCGGTTTCCCCGCAGAAAATGGCATGTTTACCATTTGGGTTGGGCATGTGGTGCTGTGTGTTGCCTATGTCTCGGTGGTGGTTGCCTCACGTATTCGGGAGCTGGATCGTTCGCTTGAGGAAGCGGCGATGGATTTGGGTGCGACCCCGCTAAAGGTATTTTTTAGCATTGTGCTACCCCTAATTGCACCGGCGATGGTGGCTGCTTGGTTACTGGCCTTTACTTTATCGATGGACGATGTGGTGATTGCCTCCTTCCTTAATGGACCAGGCTACACCACCTTGCCAGTCGAGGTGTTTTCTCGTGTGCGTTTAGGCATTAAACCCGAGGTCAATGCCTTGGCGACGATCATGATATTTATCGTTGGTGTTTGCGTGATCATTGGTAATCGTTTACAGTTTAAAAAGACTGACAGTTAAACTGATGTAATTAGCGGCCGTTTCAGGCCGCTAATTACTTGTTTATCTGGTGATCATGGTATTGTTTGAGCGAGATAGTCTGAGTCGTGGCAATTCGATTAAAGATTCAAGGGTATATGAATGTCATTTCAAATAGTTGGTTTAAAGCGTTGTAGCACCTGTGTTAAGGCAAAAAAGTGGCTTGAAGCCCAGGGGCATGAGGTGCTTATGATTGATGTGCGTGAGCAGGTGCCGAGTGCTGAACAATTAACAACATGGGCAGCCGCCTTAGGTTGGGATAAACTGATTAATAAGGCCTCGCAGACATGGCGTCAATTAGACGATAGCGCTAAAGTGTTGAATAGCGAGGCGGATCGCATTGCCTTAATCCAAGCCCATCCCAGCGTGATGAAGCGGCCTTTACTGATTTATCCGGGTGGTTTTAAATTAGGCTTTTCAGAAGCCTCTTATCAGGAGTTCGTGGCGTGAGTTTAAGTCAGGATCAATTAAAGCAGCAAGTAGCAGAGGCTGCCGTAGCCTATATTCGTGAGTTTTTTACGGCCGATGCCGTGATTGGTGTGGGCACCGGTTCCACCGCAGACAAGTTTATCGATGCCTTAGCACCATACAAGGATCAGTTTAAGGGCACCGTGGCCAGTTCAGAACGTACGGCAGCACGTTTACAAGCGCATGGTATCCAGGTCTTTGAGTTAAATGAGATCGATTCGATGCCGGTGTATGTGGACGGTGCGGATGAGGTGAATCCCAAATTGCAGATGATTAAGGGGGGTGGTGGTGCCCTAACGCGTGAGAAAATCGTTGCCTCAGTGGCCGAGCGTTTTGTTTGTATTGTAGATGATTCTAAGTGGGTTACGCATTTAGGTCGTTTTAAGATTCCCCTAGAAGTGATTCAGATGGCAAAGCACGCCGTTACTAATCAGCTTAAAGCCTTGGGGGCGAGCGAGGTGGTAGAACGTAGCGGCTTCATTACGGATAATGGCCATCCTATTTTAGATGTGGCAGGCTTTCAATTAGCCGATGCGGCTGCACTAGAGCAGCAGATTAATCAAATCCCGGGAGTGGTGACTTGCGGTTTATTTGCACTGCGTCCGGCCAGCGTTGTTTTAATGGCAGCACCGCAGGGCGTCAAAGTTATCACGGCCTAATGTCATTGAGTTGTCATAATCTACTATTACAATGTAATAATTTTCAATATGGAGTGTCAGATGATTGAACAGCACACAAGTACCCGTTACGGCGAGTCTTTAGAGCAAATTCGTTCTCAGTTTCTACGCATGGGCGGCTTGGTTGAGTCCATGATTAATGACGCAGTTGAAACGCTTAGCACCGGTAACACGGCATTAGTTGAGCGCGTCATGGAGTATGAAATTGAAGTAAACAACTTGGAAGTTGAGATTGACTCCTTGATTACTCAGGTGATTGCACGTCAACAACCGGCAGCGATTGACTTACGTTTGCTTTTATCGGTCACTAAAATGTTAACCGACTTGGAGCGTTCTGGGGATGAGTCCGAGAAAATGGCGCGTACGGCCAGACGCCTGATCGAGCAACAAGCTCGTTTTGAGCCCATTGTTGACCTAAGTTATATGGGTAGTCTGGTGGTCAAAAACTTGCATGATGTACTGGATGCATTTGCTCGTTTCGATCCTATCGCCGCTGCTGAAGTGGTGCGTCGTGATAAAAAGATTAATAAAGAGTGGCGCAGCGTGTTACGTGAAACCAGTAGCTTTATGATTGAGGATCCACGTACCATCAGCTCCGCTATCGATTTAATGTTTATGGCACGTTCCTTAGAGCGTATTGGCGACCATGCTAAAAACATGGCTGAGCGTGTGATTTATACGGTTCAGGGTGAGGATGTGCGTCACACTGGTAATAAAAACGTACTGAAAGTCGCTAGTAGAGACAGTATTAATACATCGTATGAGACGCAAGAGGAAGAGGGCGACTCTGCTGAGAGTTAAATTGTCGTCATCGTACGGCCTCCATTGATGTCTCAAAGACCTGTGCTGAATTTTTCGCCAGGTCTTTTTTTGTTGTTAATAATGTGCTTTGTGAGTGTAAATAAGTTCACACCCATGGCGTATGCCTTATGCTCACCGCTAGCAAGTTACGCGGTGTTGCTTCAAATCTTAGCAAAGCTGATATCAGCTGCTAGATCAATGGGATAGAGCGCATTCATCAGTTAATGCACAAAGTTATCCACAGCTTTTGTGGTTAATCTATGGTGATTAAATCAAGGCATGCTAGCCGCTTTATACGTGGTTTAAAACCTTAGGAGCCTCGACCACAGTCGCGCTAGCTAGACACCTTAATGTTATCCAAAAAATAGCTAGCTTATTGATTAATCACGATTTTTTGTTTTTACCTCTGGCTCGCATTGGCCTTGTCGACCGGCCTCAAGCGGTACGCATGCTTAGTATGTAATCAAGTGTGACTTAAGCTTATAAATCAATCACATAGCTTGAAGTCATCAAGCAATACACAAAGTTATCCACAACTTTTGTGGTTAATAACGGATACTGGTGGAAAAGTGTATTGGGAGCTTCAATAGAGGATATAAAGACAGCAAAAAGCCCATGTGCATTGTTGCGCACATGGGCTTGAGCTAATTGACTTGCTTAGTTAAAACGATGCTGTGATTAAGCCTTTTTAACTTCAGCGCGCCAGTAATGCAGTAAAGGCTCAGTGTAGCCGTTAGGCTGTTCTTTACCTTTAAAGATTAGGTCACTCGCCGCTTTGAAAGCAGCGGAACTTTGTTCATTGCCTGACATGGGGCGATATAAAGGGTCGCCAGCATTTTGTTCGTCAACGACTTTAGCCATGCGACGAAGTGCGGCGTCCACATCCGCTTTGCTGACCACGCCATGGGCTAACCAGTTGCAAATATGCTGACTGGAGATGCGTAGCGTGGCACGATCCTCCATCAAGCCGATATTGTGAATATCAGGCACTTTAGAGCAACCTACACCCTGATCAACCCAGCGTACCACATAGCCTAAAATACCTTGGCAGTTGTTATCCAACTCTTCTTGCTTTTCAGCATCAGACCATGAGGTATCCGTAGCGACCGGAATCGTTAATAAATCGTCCAGATAGTCCGTCTTGTCCTTTGCTTTTTCGGCTTGTACATCGAATACATTCACTTGGTGATAATGCAAGCTGTGGATAGTCGCACCGGTAGGTGAGGGTACCCAAGCGGTGGTAGCGCCAGATTGTGGGTGGGCGATTTTCTGTGCTAGCATGGCTTTCATAAGATCAGGCATGGCCCACATGCCCTTACCGATTTGTGCTTTGCCCTGCAGACCGCATGCTAAACCAACCTGCACGTTATTGGCTTCATAGGCTTTGATCCATGGCGTTGCTTTCATATCACCTTTGCGGATCATTGGGCCAGCGAGCATTGAGGTGTGAATTTCGTCACCGGTGCGGTCTAAGAAACCGGTATTAATAAACACGCAACGCTCTTTTGCCTCGTAAATACATGCTTTAAGGTTAACCGAGGTGCGACGCTCCTCATCCATAATCCCCATTTTGAGGGTGTTTTTAGGCAGCTTAGCTACACGCTCAGCCGCAGCAAAAAGCTCATTGGCAAAAGCCACTTCCTCAGGGCCGTGCATTTTAGGCTTAACAATATACACACTGCCATTGCGGCTGTTTTTATTGCTATCGCGTGCCTGATCGTAGCCCGCAATAATGGCGGTGACGACGGCATCTAAAATGCCCTCAGGGATCATATTGCCTGCTTCGTCCAACACGGCAGGGGTAGACATCAAATGACCCACATTGCGGCAGAACAATAGGGAGCGGCCTGGTAGTTTAAAAGGCTTTTGCTCGCTCGCACATAAGTACTCGCGATCTTCGTTTAAACGACGGACAAAGACTTTACCGTCTTTAGCAATTTCTTCGCTTAGTTCACCGGTCATTAGGCCTAACCAATTACGATAAATTAAGGCTTTATCAGGACCGTCAACAGCAGCTACCGAATCTTCAAAGTCAATAATGGTGGATAGTGCCGCTTCCATTACAATATCCTTAATCCCGGCGGGATCTTGCTGGCCGATGGGGTGATTTTTATCGACGAGAATATCGAAATGTAAGCCGTTATGTAAGAAAACCATTGAGCTAGGTGCGGCGGCATCGCCATTAAAACCAACGAAGAGCTCATTATGCTTTAGCGTAGTTTCATGGTCATTGTTTAGTCTTACTTTGAGCTCACCATTTTCAATGCGGTAAGCGACGGCATCTGCGTGTGAACCCTCAACGAGCGGGATGCTCTCATCTAAGAAGCGACGCCCGAAAGCGATGACTTCAGCCCCGCGCTGTGGATTATATTCGCCAGTGGGCGCTAATTCACCGTCCTGATCAATGGCATCGGTGCCGTAAAGCGCATCGTACAGGCTGCCCCAGCGTGCATTGGCCGCATTGAGGGAGTAGCGGGCATTAGTTGCGGGTACGACGAGTTGCGGACCGGCTTGTTCGGCGATTTCACGGTCAACATTTTCTGTGCTGATCTTAAAATCGGCCGGTGCATCAATTAAGTAGCCAATTTCTTTTAAAAAGGCTTTGTAAGCCTCCATATCCTGAATAGGACCAGGATTTTGCTGATACCATTGATCGATTTTTGCTTGTAAGGCATCACGCTTTTCAAGTAAGACCTTGTTTTTTGGTGCTAGTGCTTTTACCAGATCGGAAAAGTTTTTCCAAAACTCATCACGGTCCAACTTGTGGGGGTGATTGGCTAAGATATCATTATTAATCAAATTGAAAAGTGTCTCTTCAACTTGTAAAGATTCTATTTTCTTGTACTGAGTCATAACATCGTCCAGAAAAAGTGTTAAACGAAATTGGCTTGCCGTAGCAAGCCAATTTCAAGACATAGAACTATTCGATAATAAAGCTTCTAATTTGATTTAGAAGTTGAATTGGTTCATTGTGTTGTCTTTACCAGAGGCTTTAAGTGCCGCATCACCTGAGAAGAACTCTTTGTGGTTATCACCGATATCAGAGCCCGCCATATTTTGGTGCTTAACGCAAGCAATACCCTGACGAATTTCTTCACGCTGAACACCTTTCACATAGGCAAGCATCGCTTCTTCAGGCGAGAAGTAGCCTTTGGCTAAGTTATCGGTTGAAAGGGCTGCGGTGTGGTACGTTGGTAGGGTGATCAAGTGGTGGAAAATACCAGCTTGAGCAGAACCGTCTTTTTGGAAGCTGCTAATTAGCTTATCAGCCTCTTCGCATAGCTCAGTACCATCATACTCGGCGCTCATAAGTGCATCACGTTTGTAGGCAGAAACGTCTTTGCCTTCTTCCTGCCATTTGTCGAAGACCTGTTGACGGAAGTTAAGTGTCCAGTTGAATGATGGGCTGTTGTTGTAGACGAGCTTCGCATTCGGCACGACCTCGCGAATACGATCCACCATCGCTTTAATCTGACCTACGTGAGGCTTCTCAGTCTCAATCCAGATCATATCAGCACCGTTTTGCAGTGAGGTGATGCAGTCAAGTACGACGCGGTCCTCACCAGTGCCCTTACGGAATTGGAAGAGATTGCTCGCTAAACGCTTAGGTCGTAATAATTTACCCTCACGCTTGATGATAATATCGCCATTAGCTAATTGATCAGCAGAGATTTCCTCACAGTCTAAGTAGCTATTGTACTGATCACCTAAATCACCTTCTTCATGTGTGATAGCGATTTGCTTAGTTAAGCCGGCACCTAAGGAGTCGGTACGAGCCACAATCACGCCGTTAGGAATACCTAACTCTAGGAAAGCGTAGCGCACGGCATTGATTTTGGATAAAAAGTCGTTGTGCGGCACAGTTACTTTACCGTCTTGGTGACCACATTGTTTCTCATCCGATACTTGGTTCTCGATCTGAATCGCACATGCACCGGCCTCAATCATTTTCTTAGCAAGTAAGTAAGTCGCTTCTTCGTTACCAAAACCAGCGTCAATATCCGCGATAATCGGCACAACATGGGTTTCAAAATTGTCGATTTGGTCGATGATTTCAGCTTCTTTTGCTTTATCGCCAGCTTCACGAGCAGCATCTAAGGCCGTGAAGAGTAAGTCTAATTCACGTGCATCGGCTTGACGTAAGAAGGTGTAAAGCTCCTCGATCAAGTCAGCAACAGAAGTTTTCTCGTGCATTGACTGATCCGGAAGTGGACCGAACTTAGAGCGTAAAGCAGCTACCATCCAGCCGGATAAGTATAAATACTTCTTATCCGTGGTTTTGAAGTGCTTTTTGATAGAAATTAATTTTTGCTGAGCAATAAAACCGTGCCAACAACCCAAAGACTGAGTGTATTTAGATGGATCAGCATCGTACTCTTCCATGTCTTTACGCATAATATCAGCAGTGTAACGTGCGATATCCAGACCATTTTGGAAACGGTTCATAATACGCATACGTGCAACAGCATCCGCATTGATAGCGTTCCAACCAGAGCCGGCTTGATTAATTTCTGCTTGAGCCTTTTGAACTTCAGCTTGATAGTTTTGAGTCATAACACTCTCCCTGTTGATTAATAAAAAATTTGTTGCGTTGTAGCGTACTAGCCTAGTAAATTTGCTTATTTTTGGTCTTATACAAGACTTAATGCCTTGATAATACTAGGTTAGAAGCAGTCTTATATAAAACATAAGACTTATTGATGCATAGCAATAAATTAACGTAAAAAGCGACCGATGTAAATAGCAATTTCCCTTAGATTGTTAAATTAAGGGAAAACCATAGTATTTCGGATTTTTTGCTTAGGTGGAGTGACCTTGCTATCTTAAAAAACGGATATAGGCATGTGAAAAGGGCTAGGAGGGGATTGCTAAGCCTAAACTAAACTATCATGGTGCAATAATGAAAAAGGGCCACTTCATTTGAAGTGACCCTTTAAATCTGGCGCGCCCGGCAGGAATTGAACCCACGACCTCTTGGTTCGTAGCCAAGCACTCTAATCCAACTGAGCTACGGGCGCTGAATTCATAATTATATGGTGCCTATTTGTATTTGTGAAGTGATTTTTTATAAAAAGTATGGCTTTTAATATTAACTGTTGTTTTTTTCGTATGATAATAGGGGAACGGTCCTGGTCTTTAGCGTATAAGCGGCAGTGCCTATATCAATCAGGACTTTAAATATACGATTTCGATAGTATCTAATCTAATGCGCCTTGGTTTTAAGGGTAGTGTCAGAGCAATGCATTTATTTGGAGTAAATCAGTATGTCTAATACGCATCTAAGCATGACCATTGAGGGTATGACATGTGCCTCGTGTGTGGCCCGTATAGAGCGGCTAGTAGGGCGTATGGAGGGCATAGAGGCTATTAATGTCAATTTAGCCACTGAGCGAGCGGATATTGTTTTGGATGCCACTGCGCCTGCCGAGATTGATGCGATTAAGGCGGTGATTCATAAAGCTGGTTTTAGCGCAACGCTATTGCCCCAGTCCTCGATGACAGGGACTGAGTCCGATGCACGCTCGCCTGTTGACAGCTCATGGGTGGAGCAGTTAGCGCAACGCAAAGATAGAGAAGAAGCGCTTTTAAAAAGGGATTTAATCGTTGCCTTGCTGCTTAGTCTACCGGTGTTTATTTTGGAGATGGGTGCGCATTTAATACCCGCCATGCAGCAATGGGTGGATACTCGTATCGGTTTGCACAATAGCTGGTATTTACAATTTTTATTAACCAGCTTGGTATTAAGCTTTCCCGGTCGCCGCTTTTATCAAATCGGTATTCCTGCCTTATTGCGTATGGGACCAGATATGAATTCTTTGGTTGCTATCGGTACGCTAGCGGCTTATGGTTTTTCAGTGGTAGCCACGTTTTTCCCTTTTGTGCTGCCAACGGGTGCAGTCCATGTCTATTATGAGTCGGCAGCGGTGATCGTCACCTTGATTTTATTCGGTCGCTATTTAGAGGCTAAAGCCAAAGGTCGTACCTCAGCAGCAATTCAGCGTTTAGTTGGGCTCCAGCCCAAGGAGGCCCGGGTACTACGTAACGGCGAGTGGCAGCAAATAGCGCTCGCAGAGGTGCAGTTAGATGACGTGTTACAAGTGCGTCCCGGTGAACGAATTGCGGTAGACGGTATCTTGCTGGAGGGGCAGAGCTTTGTTGATGAAGCCATGATTAGCGGTGAGCCGATTCCCGTTGAAAAAGTGCCGGGTAGCCAGTTAATTGGCGGCACCATTAATCAGCAGGGTGCTTTTACTTTTAAGGCAAGTGCTGTAGGAGAGAAGACGGTTTTGTCGCAGATTATTAGTTTGGTAGAGCAGGCACAAGCGGCTAAATTACCAATTCAATCGGTCGTCAATCGCGTCACCTATTTCTTTGTGCCAACGGTCATCTTATTAGCCTTTATCACCTTTGTACTATGGTTGGTGTTGGGACCGCAACCAGCCTTAAGCTATGCGCTTGTCAATGCCGTGGCGGTATTGATTATTGCTTGCCCATGTGCGATGGGCTTGGCGACACCGACTTCAATTATGGTGGGTACAGGGCGCGGTGCCGAGTTGGGTGTGTTATTTCGCAAAGGCGATGCCTTACAAAGCCTTAAAGATGCTAAGGTAGTGGCAGTCGACAAAACAGGTACCTTAACCCTGGGTCGTCCAACCATGACGGCACTTGAGACTGCTGCGGGCTTTCAGCGCTCAGAGGTATTAGCCTTAATCGCTGCAGTAGAGCAGCAATCTGAGCATCCGATTGCGCATGCGATTGTGGCAGCGGCTGAGGCTGAAGGGCTGAGCCTTCCTACACTAACTCAGTTTGAAGCCATTAGCGGGATGGGGGTAAGAGCGCAGGTCGAGGGCCGCAGCGTTGCGATCGGCGCAGATCGCTTCATGCGCTCTTTAGGCTTAGATCCTAGTCAGTTTGAAGCGACTGCCTTGCGTTTAGCAAATGAGGCTCAGTCGCCGATGTATGCAGCTATTGATGGTAAATTGGCTGCCATTATTGCTGTCTCCGATCCCATTAAGGAGAGTACCCCCGCAGCGGTTCAGGCCTTGCACGACTTAGGTCTTAAGGTAGTGATGATTACTGGGGATAAGCAACAAACTGCGGAAGCCATCGCCAAGCGTCTTGGTATTGATGAGGTGGTGGCAGAGGTGTTGCCGCAGGATAAACTGGAGCAGATTAACGCTTTACGTAAGCAATATGGTGCCGTTGCCTTTGTGGGTGATGGGATTAATGATGCACCAGCACTAGCTGAAGCCGATGTGGGTATTGCCATCGGTACCGGTACGGATGTGGCAATGGAAGCGGCGGATGTGGTGCTGATGTCGGGTAGCCTAAATGGCGTGCCTAATGCCATTGCCCTTTCGCAGGCGACCATAAAAAATATCCATCAGAACTTATTTTGGGCCTTTGTCTACAATACAGCGCTGATACCCGTGGCGGCCGGTATTCTCTATCCGTTTAAGGGGATCTTGTTGTCGCCCATGTTTGCTGCTGGGGCAATGGCTTTGTCAAGCGTCTTTGTGCTGACGAATGCCTTGCGCTTAAAAAGCTTTAAAGCGCCTCTATAGGCTAGTTGTATCGGGGAGCGCAGTTTATGATGCATATGGTGAGCGCTCACCCGCTATAAAAATTAAAATTAGTTTAGGCTTCTAATTAATCCTACTGCTAAGCCCTCAATCGCAAACTCATCTTGGGGAGTGACGATAATGGGCGCAAAATGCTGATTTTCGGCGATGAGCGTGATGCGATTTGCACCCTTTTGAAAGCGCTTAACCGTCACATCGTCATTAATCCGGGCCACGACAATTTGGCCATTATGTGCGGATTGGCTCTTTTTAACCGCTAGTAAGTCACCATCATAAATTCCTATATCAATCATCGACTCACCGCGTACACGCAGCAGATAGTCGGCCTTATCTTCAAACATGGCAGGATCGACAGGAATCTCCTTTTCAATATGTGCTTGTGCCAAGATGGGGTTACCCGCAGCAACTCGACCGATCAAGGGTAGGGTAGTCAGTCGCTCGCTCAACTCGGCTGCGGCAGCGCTTGCCGTGGCGGGAGTCGTAGCTTCTAAGTCGGGGTTTAGTCGTATGCCACGAGAGGTGCCGGGTGTCAAAATAATCGCGCCTTTTTTAGCTAGGGCCTTAAGATGATCCTCGGCTGCATTAGCAGAGCGAAAGCCTAAGCTCTGAGCGATTTCGGCGCGTGTGGGTGGAAAGCCAGTGCGACGAATGCTGGCTTGAATCAGGTCAAAGACTTCCTGCTGTCGGGCAGTGAGTTTGATGCTCATGGTACTCCGAAATAGAAAATGACTGTACATCTGTACAGTCATTTTCTATCATAATGTAGATAAATGCAAGCACTATTTAGACCACAGCCTCTGATTAAAGCACAGTTGCAATGGCCTTAGCGACATAATCAATGTTGTTTGAGTTTAATGCGGCGACACAAATACGACCCGAATCCACGGCATAAATGCCGAATTCCTCACGCAGGCGCTCGACTTGACTCTTGGTGAGACCAGAGTAGGAGAACATGCCATTTTGCGCCAAAATAAAGGAAAAGTCCTGGCTCACGCCAGCCGCCTTGATCTTTTGAACTAATTGTTCGCGCATGCTACGAATACGGCAACGCATCTCACTCAGCTCCTCTTCCCATAGGGCGAATAGCTCGGGTGAGTTAAGTACACTGGCGACCACCGTTGCTCCATGCGTTGGTGGATTAGAATAGTTGGTACGAATTACGGTCTTAATCTGACTCAATACCTTAGTCGCAATCTCTTTAGAATCAGTAGTGAGGGTTAATGCGCCGACACGTTCACCATACAGTGAAAAAGACTTGGAAAATGAGGAGCTAACTAACATCTCAATGCCAGATTCAGCAAATAGACGTACCACTTGGGCATCTTCCTCAAGTCCCGCACCAAAACCCTGATAAGCAATATCCAAAAAGGGGATAAGCTGATGCGATTTGATAATCGCTAAGAGCTCCTGCCATTGGGCTAAGCTAGGATCCACACCGGTTGGATTATGGCAGCAGGCATGTAAAATCAGAATGCTGCGCGGTGCCAGGCTTTCAAAATGTGCCTTCATCGCCTCAAAGTCCAAGCTGTGTGTGGCAGCTGAATAATAGGGATAAGTAGCTACCTGAAAGCCGGCGTTTTCAAAAATAGCGCGGTGATTTTGCCAACTTGGATCACTGATATAAACGGTCGCATCCGGGACGATCGTTTTTAAAAAATCTGCCCCGATTTTAAGCGCACCGGTACCACCGATGGATTCAATAGTGATTGCACGACCTTCAGCGATCAAGGAGGAGTCTGCACCTAAAAGAAGCTTTTGGGCACCTAGGTTATAAGCAGCCAAGCCCTCAATTGGTAAATAGCCGCGTGGCAAAGCCCCTTCAAAATGTAATTGCTCAGCGGTACGTACGGCTTTGAGTAAAGGCAGGCGACCAGCGTCGTCACTGTAAACCCCAATGCCCAGGTTGACCTTTTGCGGGCGGGGGTCGGCGTTAAACTGCTCATTAAGACCTAAGATAGGATCGCGTGGAGCCATGGCCACGTTTTGGTATAGACTACTCATCGTATGTACACACCTGATTTTGAAAATAAAGAATAAAAAAGCGATAATGGTTTATTGCCCAATGGGCGCATCCACAGCAAATAATTATATCAAATGAGCCAAGCAAAATTTGTAGAATTTCCTAATAGCCCCTTTCAACTTTATCAACCATTTCCACCTGCCGGCGACCAACCGGGAGCGATTGATACGCTGGTTGAGGGGATTAATGACGGCTTAATGTTTCAAACATTATTGGGGGTCACTGGTTCGGGTAAAACCTATACCATGGCCAATGTGATTGCCCGCTTAGGTAGGCCAGCGTTGATTTTGGCCCCGAATAAAACCTTGGCGGCCCAGCTTTATGCGGAAATGCGTGAATTCTTCCCGCACAATGCGGTGGAGTATTTCGTCTCTTACTATGATTATTATCAACCAGAGGCCTATGTGCCAGCGCGTGATTTATTTATTGAAAAAGACTCTTCGGTAAATGAGCATATTGAGCAGATGCGCTTATCGGCGACCAAAAGCTTATTGGAGCGACGTGACACCATTGTGGTAGGTACGGTATCGACAATTTATGGTATCGGTAATCAAAGCGATTATCATGCGATGATTTTATTGCTTAGACGGGCTGATGAAATCCCTCGCAACGAGCTATTGGCACGGCTAGTCGCCATGCAGTATGAACGTAATGATATGGACTTTAGCCGTGGCACCTTCCGAGTACGGGGTGATGTGATTGATATATTCCCTTCGGAAAACGCCGAATTAGCAGTGCGCTTAAGTATGTTTGATGATGAAATTGAGCGCATTGAGCTATTTGATCCTTTGACTGGGCGAGTGCGTCAGGAGATTCCTCGCTTTACGATTTATCCAAGTTCACATTTTGTGACGCCGCGGGCTACTATTTTGCGGGCGATTGAAACCATTAAAGAGGAGCTGCGGGAGCGCAAGCAGTATTACTACGATCAAGGCATGTTGGTTGAGGCGCAGCGGATTGAGCAGCGTACCTTATTTGACTTGGAAATGATGCAGGAGTTGGGCTTTTGTAAGGGCATTGAAAACTACTCGCGACACTTGTCAGGCGCAGCCCCGGGTGAGCCACCGGCTACCTTAATTGATTATTTACCACAAGACGCCTTGATGTTTTTTGATGAGAGTCATGTCATGATGGGACAATTACGCGGCATGTACCGTGGTGACCGTTCGCGTAAGGAAACGCTAGTGCAATTCGGTTTCCGTTTACCCTCCGCCTTAGATAATCGCCCCTTAAGAATTGAAGAATTTGAGCAGCGCATGCGCCAAAGCGTGTTTGTTTCTGCTACCCCGGCCGACTATGAGTTGGCGCATTCAGACCAGGTGGTGGAGCAGGTGGTACGACCGACGGGTTTAGTGGATCCGGTGGTTGAGGTGCGCCCTGCACTGACTCAGGTGGATGATTTGCTGGGTGAGGCGAAAGAGCGTATTGCCGTGGGTGAGCGTGTGTTGGTGACGACTTTAACTAAACGTATGGCCGAGGATCTGACCGAGTATCTAGAGGAAAATGGTCTGAAAGTACGCTATTTGCATTCGGATATTGATACGGTGGAGCGGGTTGAAATTATTCGTGATTTGCGCTTGGGCACCTTTGATATTCTAGTGGGCATTAACCTCCTAAGAGAAGGCTTAGATATTCCAGAGGTATCGTTGGTGGCGATTTTGGATGCGGATAAGGAGGGTTTTTTACGCTCCGATCGCAGCTTAATTCAGACCATTGGTCGTGCCGCACGTAACTTAAACGGTAAAGCGATTTTATATGCGGATCGCATCACTGACTCCATGGCTAGAGCGATTGATGAAACCGAGCGACGTCGCCTTAAGCAAATCACCTTTAATGAGGAGCATGGTATTACCCCAGTTGGGGTGCATAAAGCAGTTAAGGAGATGATTGACGGGGTAATGACACCGTTGGAGGAGCCTAGCATGGCGCTCTCACAGGACGATATAAAGCGCTTTATTAAGGACGAAAAGGCCCTCAGTCGAGAGCTTAAGCGCTTAGAAAAACAAATGTTGGATCACGCCAAAAACCTTGAGTTCGAACAGGCGGCGGCGGTGCGTGATCAGTTACAACGGTTAAAGCAAGAAGTTTTGTTAAACTCATAGGGCTCTACTGGGGTTTTCTTATTAATCCAGGTATGATTAGTTTTTAATTTAGTTTATTCAATGTGATCGATGCGTATTACTCCGCTTTCTAAAAAAATCATTGTTATTGTTGCTGCGGTTACTTTTGCCTTGGTGGCTTTGGCGGGTCTGATGCCGCCAACCAAAAGTTTACCCGAGGAAATCCCTGCGGCGCCTCAAGAAATAGAAGAGGGCAAGGTGATTAGCAAGCAAAAGCAGGAAGAGATTATGGTACGTTCACTGACCAATTTCTCGCATGATATTGACGATGATTTGCAACATGGCGCTCAATACACAGGCTACATTAAAGGTGCGGGTAATGCCATTTTTCGACTGCATGCAACGGCTGGTCAGGAATTGCTAGCGGAGTTGGCGGCTCAGGAAAGTCAGACCTTTGAGATGCTCCTATTTAGTAATGTCAGCAGTAGTGTGTATACCTTGATTAGCGGTGAGCCTTATACCATTCCCGCCACCGGGCTGTATGAAATACGTTTAGTATTCCGCACGCATATTGAATCAATTCAAGCTCAAGAGGCTGAAAATCAACAGGCAGTGCCCCAGCTCTTTAATATTTCCTTAAGATTAAAATAAATGGCAGCGAGTAGGTGATGAAAAATAAACCCTTAGCAGTGATAGTCTTTGAAGATGATGGTAACGAAGCGGTGATGACCATGTGGAATGCGGTTGCCGCAATGAAGCAAAGGCAGCTCAGGGTGGGTGGCTTATTAAATAAAAAAGACGCTGCGGGTGGCTATATTGGTGAGGTGATTTGCTCGGTGAATGACGATCGTGAATACACGATACTTGTTAGTCGAGGTGCCGGTGCTAGTGGGTGTCGGCTTGATAGCGTGGCGTTAGCAGAGTCCAGTGAGGTACCTCGTGAGGCTTTGGACCAAGGGGTAGATGTCTTAGTGATTAATAAATTTGGGGTTGCTGAGGCAGAGGGCAATGGCTTACTTGCGGAAATGACACGCGCCGCCAGTGAGGGGGTGCCGGTGCTAGCAGCTGTACACCAAAAATATGCTGATGCTTGGCGCAGTTACAGTGGTGACTTAGGAGTTGAGCTCTTTCCTATGGTAGAGGAAGTGATGGCTTGGTTGGATGCACAACTCGCCGAGGATTAGCCCGATTTGAGCAAAAGGAGGAGCCATATGTCACAACGTCGCATTTTACCAGACCTTGATATGAGCCAATGGTATAAAGATTATATGGCGCACATTGGCTTTGCAGAGCAGCCGCCAGCACGTTGGGATCAGCGTGCGCATTCCATGCAGCAAAAAGGGCTGGTGGTCTCCCCCTATATCAAAGCCTTTATGGACCGCATTGATTTTAACGGTATCGCTACGGTGCTAGATGTGGGTTCGGGTAATGGTGTTTTAGCCATGCAAATGGCGCCCTTGGTTGAGCATGTCTATTGCCTAGACTATAGCCGTGTGATGTTAGATTATGTGGAGCTTAATGCGCGTGCTGCCGGGATTGAAAATATCAGTACCATCCACTTAGCCAAAGAAGATGATTGGCAAGGCAAGGTGCCTCAGGTGGATATATTAATATCCTCACGTTCAGGTTTAGATGCGGATGTAGCGGCATTATTTGCTAAGTTTCACCGCTACGCTAAAAAGCATATTTACTACTCCTACTTGGTGGGTGGTCGCTTTGATCAGCCAGTCATCGCTGAGCGCTTAAATAAGCAGCAAGCGCCTTATCCTGATTATATTCATATTGTTAATGTGCTCTATGAAATGGGCATTGACCCTAGCCTAAGCTTTGTACAAGCGGCCGGTCGTTTGGCAAGCTGCACCGATGAAGCCGCTTTTTTAAAACAAATGGAGCAGCAGTACGGTCAGTTGGAGGCGGAGCAAATCGCCTTATTAAAAGACTTTTTTGAAGCAGAAAAGTCATATTTTGGTGATGCTAAATACGGGATGAAATGGACCTTAATTGATTGGCCCGTGCCATCATCAATGGGCTAGCACACTGCCTAGAGGAGTGGCTTAGCCCGTGATGACTTGGACCGCCTATGATTGCTTTTTCTCACCACCAAGGGCGCTGCTAAGATCCTCAAGTAAGCCTGAAAATTCCTTGCACATCAAGGTCATATCCGCTTCATAGCGTTCAATCTCATCGGCGCCACTCGGGTTGCGCTGTTCATCTAGAATGTCCAACGCCTGTATGCGCTTAATTTCCATGGTGTCATTCAGTACAAAACTGATACGATCGCGCCAAGTTAAACCAAGCTTAGTGACAATTTTACCGCTCTCAATATGCTTAGTTACTTCCTCTTGGCCTGGAATCACATTGCTAAAACGTACCGTCGCACGATCCTCTTGGGTTGATTTAAACTCCACCTGAGGTTCCAAATTAAAGCCTGCCGGCGCCTCATCACTAAAGATCCATTCTGTCATCGCGGTGCTAGGAGAGACTTCGGTCATAAAAGACTGAATTGGCATGGGGTCTAAGGCCTTGACTAATAAGGAGATGACCTCATCGGCCTTGGCTGCGGTGCCTGCATCAATATAGAGCCAGTGATTTTCCAAATCCAAGCAGACACGGGTTTGCCTAAAAATGCTAAATGCCTTAGGAATGAGGGTGTCAGTGACCATCTCCTTAATCTCACGCATTTGCTTACGACCTGGCTTATAACCTTGTTGCTCCTCAACTTCGAGTGCTTTTTCACGGGTAAATTGGTTAATTACACTGGCCGGTAGTAGTTTTTTTTCTGCTTGTAAGCAAAGGAAATAATACTGGCCCAGCTCATACACTAAGCCACTTTCCGCCAGCGGAGTAGTCCAGCCGAGTTTGGTGTCTGGTCCCGGGCTACCTTCGACAAAGGCATGTGCCTGTAACTTTTCCTCCAAGTCTCGGGCAGAGATTGTCCAGTCAGGATTGAGACGAAATAGTTTGAGATTTTTGAACCACATATTTTTGCCAAAAAGCTAAGTGTAGCACTTAATACTAAGTCGTAAGAAAAACACAAGGGGTAGATAAAATTAGCAATACTGTGCAAATATACAGTATAATTAATGGCATAATGATTGCACCGTAGCAGAGCAAGTACCGCTACATCAGCACCATAATTTAATTTTAAGGAAAATTGCATGAGTAAAAAAGCAACTAGTGTGGCTAATGACGAGCGTTCAAAAGCCTTGGCAGCAGCCTTATCCCAGATTGAAAAGCAATTTGGTAAGGGATCCGTGATGCGCTACGGTGATAATGAGGTCCAGCACGATATTCAGGTTGTGTCTACCGGTTCCTTAGGCTTGGATATTGCTTTAGGTGTCGGCGGGCTGCCGCGTGGTCGTGTGATCGAGATCTATGGTCCGGAGTCTTCAGGTAAGACCACCTTAACCTTACAGGTGATTGCTGAGATGCAAAAGATCGGCGGTACGTGTGCTTTTATTGATGCTGAGCATGCCTTGGACGTGCAGTATGCGGCTCGCTTAGGGATTAATCTTGAGGATCTCTTGATTTCTCAGCCAGATACAGGTGAGCAGGCGCTTGAGATTACTGATGCCTTAGTACGTTCTGGTTCAGTGGATTTGATCGTGATTGACTCGGTTGCCGCTTTAACGCCACGTGCTGAGATTGAGGGTGATATGGGTGATAATCTACCCGGTCTGCAGGCACGTTTGATGAGTCAAGCGCTACGCAAATTAACTGCCTCCATCAAGCGCACCAATTGCATGGTGATCTTTATTAATCAGATTCGTATGAAGATCGGTGTGATGTTCGGTAGTCCTGAAACCACCACTGGGGGTAATGCACTGAAGTTCTATTCTTCGGTACGTCTGGATATCCGCCGCATTGGTTCAATTAAACGTGGTGACGAAACCATTGGTAATGAGACTCGTGTTAAGGTGGTCAAAAATAAAGTCGCCCCTCCGTTTAAGCAAACCGAGTTTGATATTATGTACGGTACCGGCATTTCACGTGAGGGTGAGATTATTGACCTAGGAGTGAAAGCAGGGATTGTGGATAAAGCCGGTGCCTGGTATAGCTATGAAGGCACCCGTATCGGCCAGGGTAAGGACAATGTGCGTGAGTATTTACGAGAAAATCCTGCCATGGCAATGGAGATTGAGAATAAGATCCGCGAGGACTTAGGCATTATCCAACGTGCCATGTCGACCGATCCGGTTGAGGGTGCAGACGCCGAATCGCCTGAGGAAATCTGAGTCAATTAGATGAGTTCGCACGATAGTCACGATCCCGGAGATTACAGCTCCCTTTCCGAGGAGCTGTTGCTTAAGTCTTCAGCCGCTAAGTCCAAGCAATCGCAGCTCAGTTTATTAGCACGAGCCATTGCGTTTTTATCACGTCGTGAGCATTCTGAAGCAGAGCTGCGGCAAAAGTTGCAGCGCTATACGGACGATTTGGATGAGATAGATGCGGTGCTGGCCCGTCTACAGCGGGAAAACTGGCAGTCTGACGAGCGCTTTGTAGAGAGTTTTGTGCAGAGCCGAGAGCAGCGTTGGGGTAATCAAAAAATTCTACAAACCCTATCGCAGCACAAGCTTGATAGCGACACATTAGCCGAACTTCGGGACGATCTCAAAGATACGGAGTATCAACGAGCTCGGGAGCTTTGGTTAAAGCGCTTTGGTGCGAAGTACGGATTAGATCCCTATGATCCAGAGAGCGAGGTAGATGAGGCACTGTTGCAGCAATTCAAGCAGCAGAGTCCTGAAGCGCAGGCCAAGGAAAGGGCCAAGCAGATGCGTTTTCTGGCCTCCCGAGGCTTTACTGCGGATGTGGTCTATCGGGTAGTTAATTCACTCGGTGCACCTGAGGATGATGAGTGATGTGTGGTTTATCAACAATTGCCGGCACGCTGTCCAATCCATGCTAACAAAGTAAAGGCACACACGATAACAGCCTAGGAGCTCAACAAAAAAGCTAAGGATGTATATACACCCTTAGCTTTTTTTCAGGCTATCAACTACTTTTCTGCCAAAATTCGCTCAGCCTCGGCTTTAACACGCTCGGGGGCGGTGCCACCAAGGTGGTTGCGAGCAGCAACCGAGCCCTCAAGGGTTAAGACCTCAAACACATCCTCTTCAATGCGATTGTCAAAAGCTTTAAGTTGCGCTAAATCCAGTTCGGCCAAATCACAACTAAGCTCTTCACATTTGCGTACTGCTAAGGCAACCGCCTCATGCGCATCACGGAAAGGCAGGCCTTTTTTGACTAGGTAATCCGCTAAGTCTGTGGCTGTTGAAAAGCCTTGCAGTGCGGCATCCCGCATATTATCCGCATTAACTGTTATACCGTCTACCATATCTACAAAAATGGTTAAGGTATCCCGTAAGGTGTCAGCGGTATCGAACAAACCCTCTTTATCCTCTTGGTTGTCTTTGTTATAAGCCAGTGGTTGAGACTTCATCAGCGTAAGTAGGGCGATTAAATGACCATTAACACGACCAGTTTTACCGCGCGCTAGTTCCGGTACATCAGGGTTTTTCTTTTGCGGCATAATGGAGCTACCGGTACAAAAGCGATCAGCGAGTCTAATAAAGCCAAAACGTGGGCTCATCCAGAGAATTAACTCCTCAGAAAAGCGTGAGATATGTGTCATCACTAAGCTGGCAGCGGCACAGAACTCAATGGCAAAGTCCCTATCTGACACCGCATCTAAAGAATTACGACAGACCGCCTCAAAACCCAGACGCTCAGCGCTACGCTCACGATCAATAGGATAGGAGGTGCCGGCTAAAGCAGCAGCGCCCAGAGGAGAGCGATTAACACGGCGACGGCAGTCAGCTAAACGCTCTGCATCACGTTGGAACATCTCTGCATAGGCTAGCAAGTGATGACCGAAGGTCACTGGCTGCGCAACTTGCAAATGTGTAAAGCCTGGCATTATCGTCGCATGCTGCGCTAGGGCAACGCGCGCTAAGGCTTGACGTAACTGCTTGAGTAATTCAAGTAAGCGGTCAATCTCAGCGCGTAACCAGAGGCGCATATCCGTCGCTACTTGGTCATTACGTGAGCGACCGGTATGTAGGCGCTTGCCAGCATCGCCGATAAGCTCCACCAAACGCTTTTCAATATTCAAGTGCACATCTTCAAGATCAAGCGACCAATCAAAATCACCCGCCTCGATCTCTTGAAGAATCGTAGCCATGCCTTGTTCAATCTGGGCTAAATCATCCTTGCTGATAACGCCCACATGGGCCAACATCTCAGCATGCGCAAGCGAACCTTGAATATCAAAAGGGGCCAGGCGTTTATCAAAATCCACTGATGCAGTGTAACGCTTAACTAGCTCAGAAACCGGCTCGCTAAAACGAGCTGACCAAGCCTTGGCTTTATTGTCAAATTGATTGTGAGTGTTGTTATCCGGGGTAGTAGAATCAGTCATTTGATTGAAAATATCTGTAAAATATAGAACAGCGCCTAGCAAAAAGCAGGTGGCGCAATGTAATGAATTATTTTGCTAATCTAATCTTTAATTATAAAGGCTTTGTACGCCGCCTGATGCAAAGCGTATTTTATTTGTGAAAATGTTATGACTGAGCGCCCTTTAACAATTGCCGTTGCCCAAGCCCGTTTCGCTGTTGCCGATTTTCAGGCAAATATTCAAAAAATTGTTGCCATTGCCAAAGCAGCGCAGTCGCAGTCGGTGGATTTATTGTTATTGCCGGCTTTAGCCCTTTGTGGCGTGGGTTTACAGGATCTGGTTAGCCGCCAAGCTTTTTTAGTTGAGCAACAACAGGCGCTCCAACGTTTAGCGCAAGAATTGGCTCAATGTAAGGGTTTATATGTGGTCGTGGGCCACTTAAGTCCACATGAAGGGCAGTTATTTAATAGCGCTTCCGTGTTGTTTAATGGTGAAGTTAAGCAGACACATCATCAATTATCGGCAAAAAGTAATCAGCGCTTGGGGGATACCTTTGATTTAGATGAGGGCATTGATTTAGCGTCACCAAGCTTGGATATTAAGGGGCATCATTTTGCCACTGCCATTGGTGATGAGATTTGGCGCACTGGATTTACTGAGCGCATGACTGAGCAGGGCGTTAAAAGTATCTTGCTGCTAGATGCTACACCGTATCATGTGGGTCGTATCCGTGAGTATCAAAAGCGTCTAAGCGATCAATTGGCTGAGCAGCCAGTCAATCTCTTTTATACCAACCAGGTGGGTGGGCATGATGAGCTAATTTATGAGGGGCATGCCTTTTTACTAAATCATGAGCAAGAATTGCAGCTTGAATTAGACCACTTTGTAGAGGCAATGGCCATCTTTCAACTGGATCAACGCGAGCGTTGGTCTTTTGTCCAGGCCCATGCGCTTAGCCCTGAGTCACATGCCCAGGCGCTACCAGAGACGCTTCTATATCAAAGCACAGAAGCGACGGAGGCTGAAATTTGGCGCGCCTTAGTGTTATCGACCCGTGATTTTTTAAGGGATAGTGGCATGTCTAAGGCGACTTTAGGTTTATCCGGTGGGATGGATTCTGCCTTAGTGCTAGCGGTACTTTATGATGCCATTGGTGCAGACAATATCACTGCCGTGATGCTCTCATCCAAATATACTTCGCAATTATCCTTGGACTTAGCAGAGGATATGGCTGATCGCTTAGCTGTGCGCTATCACCAAATCAGTATTGAACCCATGTTTGATGCCTATATGGCGGGCTTGGCGCCTGTATTCGGGGACCTACCGGCAGATACCACGGAGGAAAATCTACAAGCCAGAATTCGCGGCGTGATTTTAATGGCCTTATCCAATAAACTCGGGGGCATGGTGATTTGTAGTGGTAATAAATCCGAAGCAGCCACGGGTTACAGCACCCTCTACGGCGATACCGTGGGAGGTTTTGCGATTCTTAAAGATGTGCCTAAGACTTTAGTTTATCGCTTGGCGCATTGGCGTAATCTGCAGCAAGAGATTATTCCGCCAGGCATAATCAGTCGTGCGCCCTCGGCGGAGTTGGCCGAAGGGCAGGTAGATCAAGATAGTTTGCCGCCTTACGAGGTGCTAGATGAGATTTTGTATCGCTTGATTGAGCTAAAGCAAAGTAGTGAAGCGATCGTGCAAGCGGGTTTTGATGAGACCACCGTGCAGAGAATTAGCCGTTTATTAAAGTTTAATGAGTATAAAAGACGTCAAACAGCGCCAGGTCCCCGCATCAGCGAGGGCGCTTTTGGTCTGGATTGGCGCTATCCACTTGCTCATGGCTTTAAATACTAAAAACAACAGTTAAGAGCAGCTGAGTAGCTGTAAAGTTTGATTAAATGAAGGATAATAGCGAAAGTCTTATTGAAAAGAACAATTTATTTTAAGGTATAACTAATGAAACAAATTACCGCAATCATTAAGCCTTTTAAATTAGATGAGGTGCGTGAGGAGTTATCTGAAATTGGTGTTAACGGTTTAACCGTCACCGAGGTCAGAGGTTTTGGTAGACAGCGAGGTCATACCGAGCTGTATCGCGGTGCCGAGTATGTGGTGGATTTTTTGCCCAAGGTAAGAATTGATGTGGTGGTGACCAAGGATCAGGTTGATGCGTGTATTGAGGCTATTATCAAGGCGGCACGTACCGGCAAAATCGGCGACGGTAAGATTTTTGTGACCAACGTTGAAAAAGTAATTCGTATCCGCACTGGCGAGCAAGACGCCTTGGCTATTTGATGAGCACTAGAAGTTGATCTGCTGCGTTTTTGCGTGCTTTGCTAGCGCTTGCCAAAAACCCGGCAAAAAGACTTCATTAACCATCAGCCCCATATCATTTTGGAAAAATGTCGAACGTCTAGCAAGAAATGCACCTTGAGGAAGCTTGAGGTAGTGCCTAAGGGATTGGCTGAGCGAGAGGGGGGGAGTGAGTTTAGTTGTTTCAAAACGACTGCGGCTAATCGCTGGATCATTGTATAAAATATCTGCCAATGGTCGCGTATTAAGTGCTCGGATGCCTTTCCAGATAGTCTTTGAAGCTTCTAAGCTGGTAAGACTGCGAGCATAGACAGCCTGCTGGGCATTGATGCTCATGACGATTTCGCGTACCCAAACGATGTCATTTAGTTTTAAGTTTAGCTCAGACGCTTCATCCTCTTTAACATAGGCAATATACTCATTTAGGACCTCGATAGAAAAGTCACCTACTTGGCGTAAGCCGCTAGTGAGTGCGCCCGGACGTGTTAACCAGTATTTTTCTACCTCACTGAATGAGGGTTCGACTTCGCTACGCCAAGAATTTTGTGCTAGGTGTGTATCAGTCATCATTATAATTTATTAATACTTATGAAAAAAACAGTAGAAAAAATTCGTGTATCCAAACTTTTAGCTGATCGAGGTATCTGTTCGCGGCGTGAAGCTGATCATTATATTGAAAAAGGTTGGGTTAAGGTAGATGGTCAAGTGGTAGGTCTTGGCGCCAAGGCCACCACTAAGCAAGTGATTAGTTTAAATAAACTTGCTCAGCAAAAGCAAGATATGCGCGTCACCATCATTTTAAATAAACCGGTAGGCTATGTGTCACACCAGGCTGACGGCAATTATAAACTTGCCACCTCCTTAATTACACCCCAGCGCCAATTTGATCGGAATAAACATCAATTTGAGCCACAGCACCTAAGAGGCTTAGCGCCAGCAGGGCGTTTAGATATCGATTCCCAAGGCTTATTGGTGTTGACCCAAGACGGACGCATCGCGCGTCAGTTAATCGCTGAGGATTCGGAAGTTGAAAAGGAGTATTTAGTACGGGTTGAGGGTAATCTCACGGATAATGGTCTACGCCTATTAAATTACGGACTATCACTGGACGGTGAGCAATTAAAGCCAGCAGAAGTCACTTGGCAAAATGATGATCAGTTAAAGTTTATTCTACAAGAGGGTAAAAAGCGTCAAATTCGTCGCATGTGTCAGGCGGTGGGTTTGACGGTCGTGGGTTTGAAACGGGTACGTATGGGAAATGTCACCTTGGCAGATCTACCACAGGGTCAATGGCGCTATTTAAAAGCACATGAACGGTTTTTATAAACGCTTTGTGCGTGAATTATCAAGCTGATGGTGGTTGATAAAAGTGGCTATCGACTGTAAAAAGTTGATTTTTAATTAATTTTCTTGTCATTACGGTAAAATAGAAACTTTAATAGCTACAACTAATTGATATCTTTTGAGAGTATAGGAATAATGCAGATTAATAAAAAGTTGCTTTTGGGCGTGGTTGTTAGCTCAACGCTATTAGCCGGCTGTCAGACGTTTAATGACTTTATGGATGGTACCTTCGGCTCCTCTAGTAAGACACAGCGCACTACGGGCACAGGCACACCACTTGAGAATGTTCCTAAGACCCCACCACCACCTTATCAGGGTAGCACGGAGCGTACCACCACCTCCTCTTTGGTAATTTATGCTTCATCGGCAACACCGATTGATGGTTATGTGATGGTTGAGCGCAATAATCAGCGTATTTATGTTGATCCTCGTCAGACCTTATTGCGCAGTGATTTGAAAAATGTCTTAGCTGAGCAGGATGATCAGGGTCGTCCTTATGTGAGATTATTCTTTAACCCCAACGGCAGCCAGAAGTTACAGCGTATTACCTCTCAGAATATCGGTCGCTCGTTGACGGTTACCTATAAAGACAATCTGATTTCTAATCTCAATATTAATCGTGCGGTTAGCGATGGTATTTTAAATGTACCGATGGCATCAGCCAATGATGCAATTGCGCTAGAGGGTCGTATTTTAGACGGTGATTGATTCGACCTCTGTACCTAAAGGAGTGATGCAGCTCACATCATGTATTTGATGTGAGCTGTATTTTTTAGCGTTAAGAAAATGCTTATTGCTGTAAGCGTTTGAGAATTTTCTGACCCGCTCGACCAGTCACCGGCAAGCCGAGGCGACTTTCTTCTGCTTTAATTGCCTCGCGGGAGCGGGCGCCGATAAGACCATCCGCTTCACCGATGGCATGGCCACGGGCTAATAGCAGCTTTTGTAGTTGTACGCGTTCGGCTCGTGATAGACCTAAATCATCCGTAGGCCAAGGGGTAAAAAAGCCCGGACCGTCAGCTAAGCGATCAGCTAAATGTGCGATGGCTAAGGCATAGCTTTCTGCGGCATTGTAGCTATAAATGACATCAAAGTTTTTAAATACTAAAAACGCTGGACCTTGAGGGCCAGCCGGTGTTAGTAATCCTGCCTGCTGGCTAGCAGGTGCTAGTTCGCTTAATGATTGACCTAATACGCCCTTAAGCCCACGTTGTTGCCAAGTCTGAATGCTGCGCTTCGTTTTTCTACCTTCACCCTTGGTATTGAAGCCTGCCGGCAGCTTTACCTCAAAACCCCATACTTGTCCTGTTTGCCAGCCATTACGCTTGAGGTAGTTAGCGGTAGAAGCTAAGGCATCTGCCGTATTGCTAATAAGATCACGACGACCATCGCCGTCGAAGTCAACCGCTAAGCGCTCAAAGGTAGTTGGCATAAATTGAGTATGGCCAAAGGCACCAGCCCATGAACCCCTAAACTCATCGGCCTTAATATCACCGGATTGGACGATTCTAAGTGCTGAGTAAAACTCCTTACGGAAAAAAGCCTGACGTCGACCGTAGCAGCTTAAGGTGCCGAGGGCTTGGATGATTTGGTAACTGCCGAAGTTTTGCCCGTAATTACTTTCAACACCCCAAACCGCAACGACTGTGGCGGGATCCACACCGTACACTTGCTGTACACGCTGCAATAAATCATGATGCTGTCGCAATAGCGCCTTACCTTCAGCGACACGCTGCTCATCAACGAGCGCCGCCAGATAGTCCCAGATAGGCTGACGAAACTCAGGCTGATAGTTGAGCTTTTCTAAAATACTTAGCTCTGGCTGTAATTGATGGGTTAAAGCATGGTAGGTGGCTGGACTCACCCCGGCGCCAGTAGCCTCTGCTTGCAGGGATTGTAGACAGCTCGGAAAGCTTGCTGCAGATTGGGCTAAGGCACTGTGGCTAAAGGCACTTAATAGCAGAGTCGTGGTGTATAGCTTGAGCTTGGATTTAAAAAAGGGGGTTAGGGCCATTGCTTTGTTTACCGTCACGTAAAATTAAAGGAATTATTCTTCATTTTAGCAGTCTTAGCGAAAGATCGCTAAAATGATAGATTGTCTAGTCAGGCTTTAAGGATTTTGTATTTCATGACGATTAAATCACGCATTAGATTGTTGGCACTGCTGCTTTCTTCCTGCTTTGTAGTCAGTGCTTGTGAGAGTTCGGTGATGCATCAATCACAGGCTCAAACAGTTGCTCAAGTGGGTTCAGTTGGCAGTCATTATATGGCTGCGCTCAGAGAGTCTAAACAAGCGCCCACAACGTATCAAGACAGTGAGATCTTGCCCAAGCTTTCCACGCGCGAGGATTTCTATCGGGCTGCTGTGATTACTAGCCGTATTTTGTCTGGCTTTGAATACAATAAGCAGCCACTAGATGAAGAAATGGCGGGGCGTATTTTTGACGCCTATTTTGATGCCTTAGATCCTCAGCGTATGTTTTTGCTGCAATCAGATATTGAGCGTTTCCGTCCGCAGCGTTTAAATACCGCAGCCATGATTGCCGATGGTGAGTTAAGCATGGCATTTGATATTTATACGCTCTATCGGGAGCGTGTGCAGGAGCATTATCAATATATTTTTGCCTTACTAGATAGTGGTCATCAGTTCGATTTCACTAAGGATGAGTCTTTTTCTATAGATCGTAAGAAACTGCCTTGGCCCAAAAGCAAGGATGAGCTGCATAATTTATGGCGTCAACGTGTAAAAAATGACTTTTTACGCTTAAAGCTGGTCGATAAAACGGATGCCGAGATTCTCGACCGTTTGCGTAAGCGCTATACCAATAATCAGAAGCTAACCCTTCAGGCTAATAGCGAAGACGTGGCTGAGATGTTCTTAAATGCTTATGCCGATAGCACCGATCCTCACACCAGTTATTTTAGCCCCACGTCGGCTAAAAACTTTAATGTACAACTTAGTCTTTCAGTTGAGGGCATTGGAGCGGTGCTACAAAAGCGTGATGAGTATGCACAAATTCGCGAAGTCGTTGCCGGTGGGCCGGCAGCAAAATCGGGACAGATTCAACCAGGCGATCGTATTGTTGCGGTTGGTCAAGGTGAAGAGGGGCCGATGGAGGATGTGATTGATTGGCGTCTTGATGATATTGTCGCTAAGGTGCGCGGTGAGCGTGGTACCGTGGTGCGGGTGGAGATTTTGCCCGGAGATGAGGGGGTAGAGGCGCAGAGTCGTATTGTGCGCATTGTGCGTGATCGGGTGATGATGGAGGATCAAGCGGCACGCGTTAAAACACTCGAGGTTGAGGTTGAAGGTAAACAGCGTAAGGTTGGTGTGATTACGATTCCTAGCTTTTACGAGGATTTTGAGGGGCGCTCCAATCGTCAAGATGACTATAAGAGCGTGACGCGTGATGTGAAAAAAATCCTAGAGGACTTGAATCAGCAAGATGTCTCAGCCGTGGTACTGGATTTGCGTAATAATGGCGGCGGTTCCTTATCAGAAGCAGCGAATTTGAGCGGTTTATTCGTTGGACCGATGAATCATATTGTGCAGGTCAAGGATAATAACGATCGTGTTTCTCATGTACGTAGTAACAGTCAAGCCATGGTTTGGGATAAACCAGTGGTGGTGATGGTGAATCGTGTTTCTGCCTCTGCTTCGGAGATCTTTGCTGCCGTGATACAGGATTATGGACGTGGTATTGTGGTCGGTGATGATACTTGGGGTAAAGGCACGGTGCAGACCCTGACGAATTTGTCTGATTTTATCAAGCAACAAATGATCACTAATCCTGAAATCGGTGCTTTAAAATGGACGATTCAAATGTTCTTCCGAGTAAATGGCGCTTCCACGCAAGCCAAAGGGGTTGAGCCAGATATTCATTTCCCTTCACAGTTTAATCATGAGGAGTTTGGCGAGTCGAGTTACCCTAATGCCTTGCCATGGACCCAGATTAATCCAGTTAAACATCGTCAATTTAAGGATATGCAGCCGATTATTAAAGAGCTGCGAAAGTTACATGAGCAACGGGCTAAGGAATCCGGTTCATGGCAGCTGTATGTGGATGAAACAGACTACAGCGTGAAGTTATCTGAGCGCAAGGAGGTCTCCTTAAATTACGAGAAGCGTCTACAAGAGCGTAAGGATATGGAGCAACAGCGCCAGCAGTTTAATGAGCGTCGCAAGGCCTTAGGTGAGTCGGATGTCGGTGTTTTCCGCTTGGATGACGGACTATCCTTTGGTGAGGGTAATCTTAAGGAAGAGCTGGAAATCGAAAAGCGCCGCAAGGAAAGTATCGATACGCCGACGCGCGAAGCGGCAAATATTGCCGCTGATTTGGTCGATTTATATTGAGGTGATTAAAAAAGCGCTTATGAGTTTAAATTCATAAGCGCTTTATGTGTTTGCCCAGCGAGGTTGGCAAACCC